>JAREAJ010000060.1 GCA_029240395.1 Nitrososphaeraceae archaeon | reverse complement strand
ATTTTTAACAAGGTGTTATAGCTTTATGAAAGAGAGAGAACTCAAGGAACTTTTCATCAGTTCATTGAAATCGGGTCACATAGAGGGTGAAAGTGATTGCCTTCCGCGCGTCGACAGCAACTATGAGTTGTCAATAAAGGAGGAGGGATATTTCCGAAATTTTGACCTGGTCGTAGCTGTCAGGGATAGAATTTGTAGCGGACATAGGTCTTTTAGGGTAAAGTCCTCTGAATCTTCTACCAATCATTTGAATATTGTTATGAGATCCGGATTATATACGAAATTTGCCCTGAAAGAAAAATGCAGAATCGACTCCATTGAATTCTACCCAATAGAAATTAAATCGGATCAGGATTCATTGGATGAACGTCTTACGCACCAGGTGCTCAATGCACTGCTTTTCTTTGGAAGGTCTATCGTGGTTTTGGACGCCAAACATTGGGAAGAGAGGGGAGTCCGCAAACTGTGCAGATACCTACCTGCAACTTTCTTAGGATACAAAGGCAAAGAAGACTATTTTAGTGTAATATCTACATTCAACAGATTTATTTATACTAACATTTATTTCCTGAGGAAAAGAAGCTTGGCAAAACTGCTAGCAAATAACGGAGTACACCCTAAACAAAGTCACAGGATACATCGATGCCTTGAAAGCATCCTGAGGATTAACCAAAAAATTGCTTTTTCACAAGTAAATTTCGATGGCGACATCGTGTTGTTACCTGAGGAACTACAATTTCTAGAGAGACTGGTAGATGTATCCATGACTCCAAACAAGCGGATATCAAGCAAGTTAATCGAAAGTAGCATTAACACTAAGATTACTGACTTCTTATGAAACAGTAGTTAAAACTAACAAGACATATGAAATTAGGTATTTGTCTCCCTTTAAATTCCTAAAGACTTCGAGTGCTGGGTGATCTACGTTTATCATATTACAATACCTGATCTGTCTTTTGCAAACAACATATTGTTAAGCGTCACTTGAAATTTCGAACCCTCCCGCTCGACAATTACTTCTAGGTCATCAAGGGAGTCTGAAGTTTTGGCCCCCTCGGTGTCCTTGATGATTACATGAATAGATTCGTGTGAAATCAATGATTCTATAAATGGCTCGATATAGAGAAATCCGTTGACACTTCGTTCTGCGTTATCTTTTGATTCAATTATCAGCATCGTATTGTTTTCATATGTAAAGTACGGTGGAGACTCGTCTAGGGCACAGGCGAAAGCAAAATCAAGGATAGTCATCGAACCTGGATTCACTTAGGAACTGCGATAATTAGTTAATATATGTTGATTGATTATTCCTCGGTTTGTTTCGATTAAAAAAGAAAACTAATCTTGTAAGTATAAAGTCCGAATGAAAAAGATATTGTTCCTCGCCATAACCTTCGATCTCTGCAGCTGTTATAAGGTCTGGAATAAAGCTGACCCTTACTTTCACTTTAAAGCACGAAATACTCCGCCTCGGGATGATGTACTACAATAGCAGCGGTGGACTGATCAGGGATTATTTGGCCGGCTTCAGTAAGATCCATTCCAAATTTAGAAGGCTCGAGAATTTTCCAAACTAAATGATGTTGAGATATGTCAGGGCAGCTAGGATAGCCCCAACTGTACCTGAGACCACGGTTGTTGGAGATCTTCAATTCTTTTCTTATTTTCATGTTAGTCCACTCAGCCAACGCCTCAGCAGTTTCGACGGCTAGACCGTGGAGATAATAGGCATCCGTATAGAGGCTATCCTTATTCCACTTGTCGATTATTTCCGTGACCCTAGTCCCAACAGTAACACACTGAAAAGCTGCAAGATCGGTCTCGCCAAAATAGTCCGTCAAGCATAAGTGCTTCTCTTTCGTGGACCTTGGAAAATCAAATATTACTTCCCCTTCATTTTTTGGCAGTTCAACTACTAATTTGTCATTTCTATTGTGGCACGTAAAGTAGCCATAGACAACCTTTGGTTCGAAGAGACTCTCTTTTTTAACTCTATCTTTCCACTCTGATAGAAGTTTTTGGGATAGCTCAGGCAGTCCTTTTGTTGATGCCGCCCTGAGACCCCAGGAGAGGACGAAAAGGGACTTTTTGTTCAGAAAGGTCCATACTTCATCAAGATCTATCTCTTCACCATGAATTTGAATCCTCTGATTAATATGAGGTGGCACAGGAGGAGAAACTGGGCGCACAGCACTCCGAGGAATTACCCTCGCTTCATCAAGACTTACTTTTCTTTCTTGCCAAAGCTCAAGCCTTTCTGACCACTTCGAAATAAATTCTACCTTCTTGTCAGACATAAGTGTATTCATGGTTTTAAGGCCATCAAATGCACTCTTACAGTAAAAGACTCCCCCTTTGTATATACCCTCCTCCTTTGCTATTCGGTTTATGTAACTGCTGTTAATGGCAGCCCCTCCGCAAAGGATAGAAATGTTCATGCTGTTTTTCCGGGCATATTCTACAAAATATTGCATTTGCTTTGAGGTTGAAACTAGTAGGGCTGACAGGCCAACAGCATCAGCGTCAACTTCCTTAATCTTGTCAACAATTGTCTGAAGGGGTACCTGCTTTCCTAAATCGTAAACGCTGTATCCATTGTTCGCAAATATGGTCTTAACAAGGTTTTTTCCTATATCGTGGACGTCTCCGTAGACCGTGCAAAGTACGAGCTTTCCCTTGCTCACACCCTCTTGCCTTACAAGATATTTTTCAAGTTCTGAAACTGCAACTTTCATGCACTCAGCTGATTTTAACACGAAAGGGAGAATAAGTTCTCCTGCTCCAAATTTATCTCCGACTTCCTTCATTGCAGGTAAAAGAACTTCGTTTAGAGTTTGTACTGCAGCATCGTGGGCAATTGCTTTCGGTGCTACCAAGATAAGCTTTGATTTCTTTGTTTCATTATCCTCATTGTATTTTAGCCTCATTTCGTTCTTATGTGGTATATTCTCTGATATAGCTGCGACCACATCTTCTTCTAGACCTTCTTTAATCCTATTTACTATTTTATAGTGACATTTCTTGCTTGCACTCCAGTTTTTGTCCAATTCGACTTTTGGGGAAGCCGATATTCCGACCCCATCCGAAGCCTTTTTCGTTTGGAAATATGAAATAAGTTCTGAGAGTGCATTGGGATGAACGTTAAAGACTAAATTCTCAGCAAGCTTCCTTTCTGCAGGCACTATTTCGCCGTAAGGAACAACGTCTCTTGCATTTATTATCACTGCGTCCAATCCTGCTTTAAGAGCATGATGAAGGAAGACAGAATTTAGGGTTCGCCTGGCTTTGCTATCAAGTCCAAAACTAATGTTGCTTAGCCCTAATACGGTAAAGCAGCCTGGAATATTTCTTTTCACTAGTTCTATTCCCTTCAGGGTGTTTTTTGCCGAATCCGCAAATTCGTGCTCTCCTGTTGCAAGCGTAAATGTGAGGACATCGAACATAAACTGCCAGGGCTGGAGTGAATACTTTCGACCAGATTCTAAAAGAAGGAGGGCGGTCTCTAACTTTTCTTCCGGGGTTTTTGCCATCCCTTTGCGACCAATGCACATTGCAACTGCCGGGAGCCCGTATTTCTGCATAACAGGACACAATTTATGGAATCTGGATCCATCCCCTTCCAGATTTATAGAATTGATTACTGGCTTTCCCGGGATCTGCTTGACTGCTGCTTCAATAACAGATGGATCTGTCGAGTCTATCACAAGAGGAGCCTCAATTTCGAGGCTAAGACGCTTTACGAGTTTGGTCATAATTTGGCTTTCGTCACTTCTTTCTGTCGTTGCTACGCACACATCTAGACAATGTGCTCCATCTTCGACTTGGGATCTTGCCAAACTCAATAGTCCTTCAAGGTCGTCGTCTAGCACGAGCTGTTTCGCCTTCCGAGAGCCCTGCGTATTAAGACGCTCGCCGATTATGAGCGGTGGAGGGCTTTGCCTCAGATCAACAGCCCTGAGTGATGAGCTTACCCGTGGTATGTTGTTCCTTCCCCTGAACATTAAAACACTCGTAAGCTAAACAAAAGAAGTTCTAAACTTTACGGGTTAACTACTGAGGGTTGCCCTTGTGGTTCTTTTCCAGCATATTTCTAAGCTCGTATATATGATCTGCGTTGGTTCCGCAGCAACCTCCTATTATTCGCACGTGGTTGAATTTGATAAGAAAGTCTTCTAGTATTTTTGACATCTCGGGCGGGGTCATTTTGTAAACGGCTCTTCCGCCATCGTTTTGGGGCATGCCTGCATTTGGTACAACTAGAATTGGTAAGTCCTCCTGTTCATTGAGCCATCGTACGCTTGGCATCATCTCTGCTGGACCGGTAGAGCAATTTAAGCCAAAGATGTCTATTCCCATGCCACTTACTGTGGTATAAGCGGCCTGCACCGGCGTTCCCAAAAGCATCTTTCCGTATTGATCAAGTGTAACATTTGCAATAAGCGGGACTTTTCTCGATAGGTCTTCCATTGCTTCTTGACAAGCTTCGATTGCCATTTTGACTTCAAGTATGTCTTGACTGGTTTCTATCAATAAAGCATCGACTCCTCCTTCGACAAGTCCCTTGGCCTGAGGTATGTAGCCTTTACTTATCTCGTCGGGCGTCTTCGAACCTAGGTCTGGATCGTTAGAACTGGGAAGGTAACCCGATGGTCCCATTGTTCCTATCACATATCTGGGCCTATCACTGAACTCGCTACAAACTTCCCTTGCGAGTTGAGCTGCCCTCCTATTGAGCTCTATGGTCCGTTCGCCATATCCATACTCCTGTAATTTGAACAAATTGCTTCCAAAGGTATTAGTCTCTACGCAATCTGCTCCAGCAGCTAGGTATTTCCGATGGATTGTTTTTATCCATTCGGGTCGAGTCAGAGTCAGACCATCATTAAAACCCTCCTTCTTGTCGGGGAAATCGTCAGGCTGCGGAGATAATTTTTGGATCTCGGTACCCATCGCTCCGTCGAAGAGAATTACCCTGCTGTTCATATCGTCCAGTAAAGAAAGTGTCATGGCGAGTAGCCATTCTTGGCACGACCACAATTTTACCTTTTGTAATCGCATATTCGAACCCTGGTTCCACTTAGATTCCAGCAATATTCCTATCCCTTGTTTCGAGTTACTTCATATGTGGTTAGCAATTCTTAAAAATGACCGGGCCCATAGTTCAGCTTGGATAGAATGGCTGCCTGCGGAGCAGTTGGTCGAGGGTTCGAGTCCCTCTGGGCCC
>JAREAJ010000059.1 GCA_029240395.1 Nitrososphaeraceae archaeon | reverse complement strand
AACGACTGGAAAATGCTTATTATGACACAGACTTAGAGGCAAAGAGTGCAATAGTTTCTCTGTATGATAAAGGAGTGGACTTGAGTACTATCCAGCGTATATTTAGCCTAGGAATGCTAGGTTCTGCAAAAAAAAGGAGGTTAGTTCCGACGAGGTGGAGTATTTCAGCTACTGATGATATAGTTTCTTCTTATTTAGTCAAAAATACTGAGACTAACAATGTTGTTGACTGTTTCGAAGTGTACAAATACTCGCATCTCGGTAACTATTATTCTATAATACTGATACCTGATCAATTATGGAGCTATGAAATGCAAGAGGCATGGTTTGATACACAAGGCAATCTTGGATTTGCAGTAGACTTTGAAGACGCTAATGGTCTGCAGCAATATCCTTCCTCCGTGGCGGGGGCTTATTTTGCCGCCAGGCTTGCAGTAGCAGAGCATTTGTCTAAAAGAAAAAGAAAAGCCGCGGCACTGGTACTAAGAGAAATTCACTCTGATGAATATGTTGTTCCGGTTGGTGTATGGCAGATCAGAGAAGGAATACGTCAAGCCTTTGATAACTTAGTTTTAAAAAAAGAGTTTGACAATCTCGGACACGCCTCCAAGTATGCATGTTCCTCATTATCCGTGTCTGAAACGGAATGGGTAAAGAATAGTAAATTATATAGAAACTATAGAAGAAGTCAGCTACGTATCTCTCAGTTTTTTCAAGATATGCTATGAGCAATAGTCAATTAACTGCCATCCAATAAGCTGGATTTATTTTATACTTCGTAAAATTTTATTAGCGACGATAAAAATTTGGGTAGTGTGTCTGTTTAAATACAAGACGGCATACAATGGTTATCGTCTCGGATACTCGAACTACGGAACAAGATATGTTGGAAGCTAGCATAGAAATAATATCAGTTGGTAACGAATTGCTTTCAGGCACTATTGGTAACACAAATGCGCAATGGATTTCAGCCCAAATAACGAAAGCCGGAGGTACTGTGAAGAGGATAACAACGTTAGGGGACTGGGATAAAGAAATATCATCTGCAATAAAAGATTCAATTCAAAGAGGACCAGATTGGTTAATTTTAACAGGCGGATTAGGACCAACATATGATGATAATACGCTTCGAGGTCTGAGTTCAGCTTTGGGCCAGAGGCTCAAACTCGACACTCGTGCTGTCGAAATGCTCAGGAGGAGTTATGCTAGGCATAAACAACGCTTTGCAATTAAGAATAGCAGGATAAATGAAACCAGGCTAAAGATGGCAAGGATTCCTAGAGGCTCAATCGCCGTCCAGAATCCTGTAGGTAGTGCCCCCTCTGTTTATATAGACATTGAGAGCGATGTTGGAACTAAAAGGACGAGGATATTCTGTTTACCCGGCGTGCCAAAAGAAATGAAGGCTGTATTTTCTGGCGTCATTCTGCCGCAAATAAAGGAGAAGGTTGGCAAACATTACGCAGTGGAATCGATGTTTGAAACTATCGGCGTCAGCGAGTCGATGCTGGATCCCACTTTGTCAAGGCTAGTTGTTTCCCATCCATCTGACGAATTATACCTAAAAACACACCCCAAAGGTTACAGTTATGTAATGAAGATTTCAAGTAATCGAAGGATTAGATCTAAACCTAAACCTAAACTCAATATTCAAATCGTCTCGAAGGGAAAAGAGAGATCACAGGTTGAGGCTAGATATAGAACCATTCTTGATACTTTAAAGGTAGAGATACGTCGGCTTGGAGGTAAAATGTATTCCCCAAATGACCGCTATGTTGCAATTAATTGAGGGGGTTTTCGACATTTGCATTATATCACTGAAGTGGAAAATACGCAGCATTAGTCTAGATTAGATCGTACTGTATTAGACCAATTCCGAATAGATCTTCGGTAATGAAACGTCGTACCTATAGTTAATATTTGAATGGCCATCATCGAACTCCTCATAGTGATGCCTAATGCTCATGTCATCAAGACGAGAATGGATAATTCTCGCACCCCACTGAAGATTAAATTCATCCTTTGTGCCGCAGTCTATGAATATGAGTTTTAGTTTCCTTAGGTTTTCACTATATTTCCCAATTATCTTTGTCGGATCCCATGCCAGCCAGCGCTTCCATACATCTTCCAATAATTCTCCAGTATCGGTATTGAAGGGCAAATCTACTCCGAGCTCTGAATCAGGGTTTGGAGAATAGTGAGCTGCCATTGCAAGGACATTGAGAGCTACCTGGTCTGCTTTTCTATGGCGGTTCGGTTTACTCCAGAATTCCTCAAGCCACTTCCGAGGACTATTAGTCTTGAATGCCTCTAGCGCCTTTGGAAAGTCTGGAAGATAACAGTATTCAAATGCTGCATCTCCTGAATGGTCCACCAATCCCTGGAATACTTCTGGATTACGCATGCCGAGCAGGAGTGCGCCATACCCTCCTGAAGATTTTCCCATAACACTGTGTGAAGAAGTATTGTAATTTTCATCTATGAACGGAACGATTTCCTTAGTAATATAATCTTCATAAAGCCCAGTTGCTGACGAATTTATATACTGGTTTCCCCCAAATTTCGTAAAGCAGTCAGCCATCACTAGAATCATTGGCCCACATTTTCCCTCGGTGAATAATCTATTTATTTTACTCTCAATATCTTCTCCTAAAGGATCAAAGTTCAGAAGGGATCGTCCGCTTCCACCAAACCCCGCCAACAGAAATACTGTAACATATCCCTTGGAATATGAGTTTGAATATTCTGGTGGGAGATAAACGATGACATCCCTGGTATAAGGATCGTCTAACGGATTACCTCTAAGAATAGTACTTTCGTGTGAATGGACCACTATTTTTCCCTTCAAGATTTACCGATTACTAGAGCTCATCCAATTATTATTAAAGCATTTTATCTAGATCGCCAAATAGGACTGAAAAATTCCAAATCACAAGAGATTTAGGAACTTACTGGGTGCAGCTGGGGTTTTAAGTACATGAACATATGGCAAATGGCAAATGCGTTTCTTTTGTGCGATGAATCCGGTGTAGAGAATCGACCAGCTAAGTTTTTGGCTGCAAACTTGCTTAGAGCTTGGCCATGACCCTTTCAGTAAAAACTTCTAGCGATTCCATTTCTCTCCTTAACTCGAAGTTGACAATCAGATAGTTTATTCCAACATTTTTGAATATTAAAATTTGCTCAAGTACCTCAGCAGGGTTGCCGTATATCACGAATTCTCGTCGTGATTCCTTATCCATTTCTCCAAAGCGTTCATTTGCTCTTCTTTCGGCTTCTTCTCCGTCCTTGGCTATAATAACATGGGATAATTTGGTTTTCAAAATGGTATCATAATTTCTTCCGATTTTTTTACAATGATCAAATAAGGCTTCCAGTTCTTTTAATTGTCTCAGGTGAGCCAAAGAGATTGCATGCATCGGCATGTTTTGCGACAATCATTAAAGTCTTTTTTTCGCCACTGCCTCCCACCAAGATTGGGGGCATAGGTTCCTGGAGAGGTTTTGGGTTACAGTAAGCATCCTTCAGCTTATAAAACCTCCCATCAAACGTAGTAGTCTCGAGTTTTTATTCCACATACCACGTATTATCTGTAAGGCATCCTCGAGCATCAGAAATCTGGCCCCGGTTGATGGAAAGGGAATGCCGTACGCACTGGACTCTTCCTCATTCCATGCAGCGCCTATACCCAAAAAAAGCCTGCCGTCACTTAAAACATCAAGAGTTGCGCCGATCTTGGCAAGTACAGACGGATGGCGATAGATGACCCCTGTGACTAGGGTTCCCAGTCTTATTTTTGTTGTCACGGCAGCCAAAAAGGAGATTGTGGTCCAGCCTTCAAGCATCGGCTCATACGGTTTTCCCACAACTGAGATCTGATGGAAATGATCCATGACCCAAAATGAATCAAAGCCTGTTCTTTCAGCAAATAGGGCCAGCTCTTTGAGTGTATCTTGATAATTGCTGAAGTTATAGGAAAAACTTGGATGTTGAAGTCCGAACTTCATGGAGTTAAAAGAAACTTAGGCTTGCACCCTATTTTACCCTTAACCTTGTGGATAGGGCGAGAAATATATTGTAAATATTAACGCAAAAAATGCCCACCGATAGTAGAGGAAACTTATCAACTAGTTTGTTTTCAACCTTATTAACCCATATTGTGATTCCGTTTAGAAAGATATTGCTGATATCTCGGGGGAACAAAAAATATTTTCTCAGGTTTAATTTTCAGAATGACTCTCTCTATGTCTGGGGAATGACTAGGGTACTTATCAGCATTCAGGTATCTTCTTGCCAACTTATCGATGTGTTCATCTGCTCCTTGGGAGGTCTGCTCTGTAACATTACCACTTATAGTAACCATGCTATACGGATTTTGATCATCTACCAGTGAAATTGAAACTCTAGGATCTCTCGAAACATTTTTCTGTTTCACCCTTCCCTTAGCAGTATTTATTAGTATAGTATCATTATCCCTATCTATCCAAGTTGGAGTCACCTGAGGAGATCCATCCTTTCTAACTGTTGCTAAGAAAGCAAAATTTCTTCCCTCAAATAGCCTCACAATATTTTCATCACTGACTCTATCTATGCTACGACTCATAGGTATAACAGGTTTTGCTATATAATAATTGTATCATTCCGTTTTCGTACATGGCAGCCAATTGGTATACAAGCTCAAACATTATCCAAGTCTATCTTTAGCACTCTCCAAAGAAAGGGCTCTGATGAATTGTGGAGCTGCCTGGATAGACTACAAGACCCAAATACCGATCTCATATTCAAACCATAGGATTCATAATCATTGGATCGTTTAAATTTAACGTAGATCCTCTAGTTCTTTGTCGTCGCGATAAAGGTTTGGATCAAGTCTGAATCCACCAGTTTGCTCGTAGGGCACATCTGCCAATTTAAGATAGTATTCTAAATTTCTCTTCTTTAGTTGCTTTGAAAGCCAGAAAACAAACTCTTGCTCTAGCATATGACCTTCTTCCTTTTGGATATCGGGATAAACTTCAATTAATTTTTCTACAAAATTCTGATCAAAGTAAATTTGAAAAAAGTCCCACCCAAGAGCCTTACCGGTAGAGGAAACCTCACAATCAGATTTGGTGTGAGCTCCCCATTCCAACTCTCCAATAAATTCCATTATTCGAGCTCTTTCATTATCAAAGTCTAGACATGAACCGGAAATCACAATCATTGGTGGCTTCTCGGCATATTTTCTCTTCATCTAGCCT
>JAREAJ010000058.1 GCA_029240395.1 Nitrososphaeraceae archaeon | reverse complement strand
ATCTTTGTCTTCAGGGGTGAGGGTAACGCAGCTTGTCGCTTGCTTCCAAAATATTCGCTCCCACTTTAAGGTAAACACATACTCTTGCCAAAGGCGAGATCTTTCCTCAAGTGATGTTGCTATCATAAATCTTTGTAGATTCAGTAAGTACTCTATATTATGCTCAACTAGGAGTACAGGCTGCAGTATCTTAATCGGAAGTAATTGCATAAGATAGTAACCCTCCACATGTACTACATCAATGTCGTCGTTAGCCAAAGCATGACGGATGTAAGACTTGGCCTCGTAAGACAAATGTTTTCTCATTTGAGAGGAATAACTTTCGTATTCTTCAAGATCTGAAAGAACTGCCTTGAACAAGTTGACGGACGAACAGTAGCTGCGCATCACGTCTACATATCTCTTGTCTGTTTCCCATGTTTTTGTCACCGAGCATAGGTCTATTTCGAACCTTTTACTCAGACGTGATATCAACTCGAATTCTCTTCTACGACCACCACTGAAAGGGGGATATGGTAGATGAGCTGTTAGGAATAATATTCTCATAAACAGAAAGCGCTACCTAATCACCATATTTTTAATTACCAATATTAGGTTTATTTCAGAGAACCAAATAAGAGCCACGGTACTGTGCGCTAGAATATTCGTCTAATTTTGATTATTATCGAACTATTCAACTATTGTATCTTGCCGGCCTCTTTCAATCTGGAAAGCATTCTTAATTCGCCATCATGAAAGCGTCTTTTGTCATCCTCATTTTCTAGTATCAATGGTGAAACATCTGTAGGTTTTCCGTATTTATCAAGTGCGACCATGGTCACGAAGGCGGTCCCAGCGTGCACTACGGTGTTATCATCAAGATCTTCTGATTCTACATTGACCTCAACCTCCATGGAAGATCGTCGAACATAGTTAAGTCTGGCAGAAAGTATTAGAGCGTTTCCTATGAATACCGGCTTTAAAAAAGTCATCCTATCAATGCTGGCGGTAACAACGTTGGCGCGTCCCGAATGTCGTTTTGCAACGAGACCCGCAATTAGATCTACATGCTTCAATATAACGCCACCAAAAACATTCCCTTTCGGATTGGCATCCGAAGGCAGCATCATTACAGTCATTTCTGCTTTCGATGCAATTTGATGCTTACCATTTTTGTTCTGTGCGTTCATTAAGCAGTACTGACCTAGCATAGTAAACAATAAGACATATTATTACTATTTCTCTAGGCAAAGTACCTTGTGGCTGCCCGGGCTATCGATACCACCTGATAAAGGAGACAATTGATTTACAGATTACTTTTAAATCGCAATGATATATTGCAACGCAAGAACAATAAATCCTTGTTCTACTATTACTATATATTGTGATATAGCGATCTAAGCGTCTTGTTAATAAAGTGAGTGTAGAAACCACACCAAGGATGGCTAGCAAGGTATATCGCAAAGTAGAAGACAATGTTTCTAGATTTCGAAGGCTTGCAAAAAGACCTCTTACGTTAAGCGAGAAAATTCTTTTGGGTCATATACATGATATGCGTTCTATCAGCGAACACGGGATTCAATCAGGGAAAGATTATGTATTACTGACCCCAGATAGGGTTGCGTTGCAGGATGTCACTGGACAAATGACAATTCTTGAGTTTATGCAGTCAGGGTTAAAAAAAGTACGACTTCCAACCACAGTCCACTGTGACCATTTAATCCAGGCCAAAATAGGAAGTGATCCTGACACGAAGTCAGCTCTCCAAGAAAACAGTGAAATTTATAAATTCCTAGAATCCGCCTGTAGAAAATACGGGATAGGATTCTGGAAACCTGGTGCAGGTATTATACATCAAATCGTCCTTGAAAACTACGCATTTCCTGGAGGACTCATTATCGGAACCGACTCCCATACTCCGAATGCGGGAGGTCTGGGAATGATTGCGATAGGTGTGGGTGGACTTGATGCAGCTGAAGCAATGTCCGGCTTGCCCTGGGAATTGCTCTATCCAAAACGTATAGGGGTTTTTCTAACAGGGAAGTTGAACGGTTGGGCCTCCCCCAAAGACATAATATTGTATCTTTCGTCGAAGCTTAAAGTCTCGGGTGGAACGAACGCAATTATAGAATATTTTGGGCCAGGTGCAAAGACTATAAGCTGCACAGGCAAAGCAACTATTACAAACATGGGTGCGGAAGTCGGCGCTACATGTTCAGTGTTTCCATATGACAAAAGGATGGAAATTTATCTTAGGTCTATGGGACGTGGGAGAATAGCGGATCTAGCAAACTCTCATCTTGATCTACTTACCCAGGATCCGGAGGTAGAATCAGAAATCATGCAGGACAAGAACAATGTACCAAAGTATTTTGATCAGTTAATAGAAATAGACCTTTCAAAAATTGAACCATATATAGTCGGCCCACATACTCCAGACCTAGGAAGACCAATCTCAAAGATGGCTAGTGAAGTCAGAGAACATCCTAACTATGTTGATAAAATATCAGTGGCACTTATTGGTAGTTGTACTAACTCCTCGTACGAGGACATGTCAAGAGCTGCGAGCGTCGCAGAACAAGCAAAAGCAAAGGGTATTAAAACGAGGGTGCCATTACAAGTTACGCCTGGCTCTGAATTGATTAGAGCTACAATTGAAAGAGACGGACAGATGCAGCTGCTCAGGGATATAGGTGCAAATGTCCTTGCCAATGCCTGCGGGCCTTGCATCGGTCAATGGAGCAGACCTGAGTTAAAAAAAGGGGAACAAAATACTATAGTGACTTCGTATAACAGAAATTTTCCCGCAAGAAATGACGGTAGGCGTGAGACAATGAACTTTATTAGTAGTCCTGAGATTGTCATAGCACTCGCGCTTGGGGGAAAGATTTCCTTTAATCCGCTTAACGATGAGTTAACTTCAAGTGATGGAACAGCATTCAAACTTGAACCTCCAGAAATATCACAAGAAGTTCCACAACGGGGCTTTAAAGATGTTAAAGGAGTATACATGCCACCATCAGACGATCCGGAATCTGTAAATGTTATTCTGAAGGAGGATAGTGAAAGATTACAACGACTTGACCCGTTTGCTGGATGGGATAAACGAGATTTTGAAAAGCTCCCAATCCTAACAAAAGTCAAGGGGAAGTGTACCACTGATCACATCTCACCTGCAGGAATGTGGCTTATGTATAGAGGACACCTAGATAATATAAGTGATAATCTCCTCCTTGGTGCAATAAATGCATACCGGGATAAGGAGGTTGGGAGAGGCAAGAATATGCTTAACGGAAGAATTGAATCGTTTCCGCATATTGCAAGAGAGTACAAGAGTAAAGGTATGAAGTGGATTATAATAGGTGATAGCAATTATGGTGAAGGTAGTAGCAGAGAACATGCTGCAATGACTCCTAGATATCTTGGGTGTGCGGCGGTTATTTCCAGAAGTTTTGCAAGAATACACGAAACTAATCTTAAAAAACAAGGAGTATTGGCTCTTACTTTTAAGGAAATGGCAGACTACGATAGAATACAAGAAGACGATCGAATTAGCATATTAGGACTTGAAGATCTCGCCGCAGGGAAACCTGTTACATGCATCTTACATCACAATGACCAGACAGAAGAGGTCATTTCCTTACGGCACTCCTACAGTGAATCACAATTGGAGTGGTTTAGAAGCGGATCAGCTCTCAATATACTTAGATCTATGACCAGAGAGATATAGAGGCTGAATTGTTCTTGTTGTCTATCCTCTAGATGTACATGAAACAGTTATCAACTAATAATCGTATGAATAACATATTCATTGAGATTTGCGACACCTATAAGTGTGCGCGCTTATTTGATGTATTCGCAGAACCTATACTTTCTATTATCTCGCGGACACGACTTGGATTATCAACTCCAATAAGATTATGAATCCTAATTATCTGAGTTCTGAATGAATTTATGTCATCTGTCGAAGTATTCAAGATAGGAGTATGACCTTTGGCACCAACGATACGCTGCTCGCCCGATTTTGTGTGGTTTACGCCGTGTAGATGAAGGGAGAGTAAAGCTTGGCCAGGTTTATGCCCGATTGATTCCTTTCCGCATAATATTATATGATGCAATTCGTCATGCAATAAAGTGAACCTTATAATGGCATCAATTCCTCTATTTTCTGACAACAATCTCCCTACAATCAGTATTCTGTCCATCATATCTGGAGACCTGCATATATCATCTAGCAATTTCATGCTCGCAAGAGTACAAATGGCAATGCTCCTCCCTTTTCTCCCCATACAATAATTTGCTCTAACGGGTATAAGGGCCTCGCAGAGCTTACCTACCGCGCTCTCAAATTTGAACCTGACATGGATGGCCAGGTCATTAAGTAAAGGCGCTACATATAAAAATTGTATTATATCGTTGATCCAGAGCAGTACCCAAGGCGTCATGTAACCAAATAACATCCCGCTATTGCCTTCACTCATCAAAACGGATAATGCGACGGTCAAGTCGTATTATCCTCGCAAGTGCAAGGAATATTGCATGATATAGCAAAAAAAGCCTACTTAGTGAGAAATTGGAACTGAAAAAATAGCTCAGTTTTATTGTCAAGCGCATAACAATTTTACTATCGTATTTATTATACTCTGCTACAATAGCCGGTTGAAAAATGAAGACCAGCTTTAGAGAAGATGTTGAACTAGAAGACCACGAACACAAATTTGAGTTGGCAGATATCTCGATAAAGTTTAGGGGTGACCATGAAAACGACAATTTCATTTGGGCGGTATGTGAAAACTGCCATGAATTTAAAAGAAATGTATCCAGTGCAGAGGTGGAGTCTTGGTATCAGGAAAGTTAAGGACTCCTCATTGCTAATCTGCCGCACATTTTGTTCTATTCTGGTCGAATTAGACGGTTTTAACATAAATTAAAGTAGCAAACCGGTACTGTCTCATCTTTATCATATCAGGACCTAGCCACACTTCTTCTAGGAGGAAAACCCAGGTTTACGACCACCTGTTCGACTCCAGTAGTCACTCACCAAGCACGCAAAGCGCTCAGACTCAAGAAAACAAGCATAGCTACTTTTATATCCAAGCACGAGATTTACCTCCTATTGGTAACAACACAAGCATATTGTGTAAAATGTAAATCTAAAAGAGATATGAAGAATGAGAAGCAGGTAACAATGAAAAACGGAAGGCGAGCTATATCTGGAACATGCTCAGTCTGTGGTACTAAGATGTTCAGGATAGGTGGTGGTGGTAGTATT
>JAREAJ010000057.1 GCA_029240395.1 Nitrososphaeraceae archaeon | reverse complement strand
CTCTATGTGCCTTAGAGGTTCTATTTCTTTTTGTACTGTTATTACTATTGTCAGATTTCTTACTTTTCATAAGTTTATACTATATAGATGGTTAACAAGAAACATATAGGCTGCTTAAAAGTCAACTTGTAAGCAATAACATGATATAATGCATAATCATGGTAACAATTGGAAACAGATGATAACAGAGATGACGAAGCGGTAGCAATGATAACAAAAACTGGTATCAAATGATAACAACAACAGCTTTAAGCTTCGATTATGCTTTATATTTCTTGAACACGCTTCACTAGTGTACCATTTTATAGGACTACTCAAATAAATGACCGTTCAAAACATTCCAAACGATCCAATCGCCAGAATACTATCCTAGTTATTGTTGTTCTTCTTCTACCCATAAAGCTGCATGACCAGAAGCAGCAGAGCATCTTCGCAGTCTTAATTTCTGGAAGGTCTGGTAGATGATACCTTCATTAACTAGGTTGGCTTATCTGCAATGTCCTGGATATTTCTAATTGGTTATGGCCTTGACTAGATAACTCCAATACTTTGTTTCTATACCATTCTAAATATTCATATTTGAGTTCAAATAGTTCAATTTTCCCTCGTGGATTTGGGCTGTTCATTGTCACGCTTGACATATTGTGCTGCAACTATCTGCTATATGGGAGGAAAAACTCTTCTGCCATTATATTGTTAGTTGTAAAAAGACTGTAAGTGGAAGTGCGTCAGTCCACACAGATACCAGGAACAGCAACTTTCTTGAACAAGTGTGGAGATGCAACTGTGCTGGGTGGATATTTCTCAAGATTCGACTGGAACTCATGGTTCTTAAATGCCCTCTTATATATCTCAGTAGACTTCCAAACCGCATAGTTGACGAATACAGAACTGCCAGCAATTCCACGATGTAGTTGTGTAGAGATGAATCCTGGCTGACTCTTAAAGTATGCAGCATCGGCTGCCCAAGTCCTTAAGAACTGGTCAACTTCCTCTGGCTTCACATTGAACTTATTGATCAGAATTACAGGACCAACGTTTTCTTCTTCCATTTGCTCTGAGAGTGTTATTTTATCATCCATTTCAACTAGCTTGATTATGCTCTTTCGCCAACCATCAAACCTTTCGCTTTGCTCTTTCATAATATAGCATATTTGTGAATCTTATTATTAAGCAAGGACGTTTACAAATTATATAAATCAACAAGACTAGGAAGCATTTCATTTTTTAGCTAAAGGTCCTGACAATTTAGAGTTCTGACTGATATCTTTTTGACGATACCAGATATTGGTAACCTAAAGATGATTCTGTAAGTGGATCATATATGGAAATATAGGCTCTCCAGTGAGCCGGTGCTTCTATGCGCCACCATTCCACTATCGACCACTGCAATTTGTAATCGAGTTAAAGCAATCTTCTGTCGCTCTTGTCGATGCTTATTTTTTGACTTCCGGTTTCCTCTTCCTTTATAATAGCGTGAATGTCATAGGGTGGGATTCTTACTATTTGTGTAATTTCGGCGTAAGTCTTGTGCTGGTTAAATATAGATTTATCATGCGCTTTTTTCTTCCGATATATTTTTTGTAAATATCTTTCTTATACTATATATAACTGATACTTAAAAAGGGAACGTTTCATGATAGCATTTGCTTTCTTCTTTAGAGTATCCTTCGTAAAGTACTAAAGTTTGAGCATCTGTAAGATGTACACTATAAAGAATCAGTATCAATTTCGATTTATATCTTGAAATCGCCAAGTAATCCTCTCGATTTCCACTCACTTTAAGACTTTAAAGAAACACTACAAGACTGCTTGTGCTATCTAGCATATACTAGGATATAATTCGTTTAACGAATAGTTAGCTATTTAGTTAAAGAAAACATAGAAATGGAAGTAGGCGAGAGAGAGGGTGTTTGGAATTCAGCGAGAGTATCGATAAGACAAAATTGGTCTGATCGTCTGATAATAATAGAAATGGCTACTAAGGACAAAACACCAACCAGAGAAGAGCACTATGAATATTTGAGCAAGTTATTAAGTGGTAATGGAAATCCTATGTATGATGATAAACATATCAACATAGGCAGGACATACAGGTTCATAGTCATTCATACAATCTCGATCATGTTCGATCTGTTTCCTATTCCTGGAGTACTTTATGAATAAATGAGATCGCGATTGATCCTTCGCCCACCGCGGATGCAACACGCTTGATGCTGCCGCCCCGCACGTCACCCACCGCGAAAACCCCCGGCAAACTGGTTTCAAGCAAGTACGGTTGACGGACAAGGGGCCAGCCTGCAGCGCTCAGATTTTCTGGCGACAGATCGGGACCCGTCTTAATGAAGCCTTTAGCGTCGAGCGTGACACAGCCATTGAGCCAACGGGTGTTTGGATCGGCGCCGGTCATGACGAACACGTGGCTGATCTTGTGCTCCTCAGTTTGCCCGGTTTTACTGTTTCGCCAGCGAACGGATTCTAGATGATCGCCTCCTTCAAGGCCCACGATCTCCGTGTACGGCCTGAATACTATCGTAGCAGTCTCTTCGATCCGGCGAATCAGATAGCGCGACATGCTCTCGGTCAAATCGGCAGACCTGACGAGCATATGCACGCGCTTTGTCGTCTCCGCCAGAAACACCGCAGCCTGACCGGCTGAGTTTCCTCCGCCAACCACAATCACTTCTTCTCCGCGACACAACTGCGCTTCTACAAAGGTTGCACCATAATAGAGGCCTGCGCCTTCAAAGCGTGACAAGTTTTTCAATTGCAACCTTCTATACTCCGCGCCGGTTGCAATCAAGACAGTGCGCGCTGGAATTCCAGTCCCGTTCTCGACTTCGACGACGTACGGTTTGTGGTCGCAGACGAGTCGCGTGCCCTTGGCGATGAGCATCTCCGCGCCGAACTTCTGTGCCTGGTGGTACGCCCGAGCTGCGAGCTCCTGGCCAGAGATACCTGTGGGAAATCCCAAGTAATTTTCGATTTTTGAGCTTGAACCTGCCTGGCCGCCAGGGGAACTCGTTTCCAGCATCAGAACGTCAAGCCCTTCTGAAGCGCCATACACTGCCGCAGCCAACCCCGAGGGACCGGCGCCGATGATGACGAGATCGCGCACCTGAGTTTGGTCAATAGATTCATTGAAGCCGAGGCAGTCTGCAATTTGCTCCTTACTGGGATTCCTAAGTACAACCTTGCCTCGGCAGATCACCACGGGTATCTCGCTGGCGGCGATATGGAAACTATCCAATAAGTTCTGTACGTCAGGGTCGCGTTCGAGGTCTATGTAGGAGTAGGGGTGTCCGTTGCGCATCAAGAACTCTTTGATCCGAAGCGTACCGGCAGAATGCGTTGACCCGATGAGCACAATATCTCCCACGCCAGCCGCCACCAATTCAACCCTGCGGAGAATGAAAGCCCGCATCAGGATCTGGCCGAGCTCAGCATCACTCTGCACCAAAGCCAGCATGTGTTGCCGATCCAGTTCGATCACCTTACCTGGCTTAGTGGCACGCACGCGGAAGAGAGTCCTCCGGCCGGAGAGCGTGCCGACCTCGCCAGTGAACTGACCGGATCCATAGACTGTGACAAGGGTCTCAATAGGGACCGAAGGGCGTACAACCTCAAGCTCGCCGGAGACAACGACAAAGAACGGCGCGGCGCGGTCTCCCTGCTCGTAGAGCACTTCGCCACGCTCCATCGTACGCATGTGCCCGCGCACTGCAATGCGATGAATCTGCGCTGGCGTTAATTTCGGAAATATCTTCTCAACATGAGATCTGGTTAGCGGAAGTCCCCTGCGTGTATTGTTCATAGAGGTCGTTTCCGGTGCGGTTGCTCTTCGCAAATCATCGCTCGGAACTTTCTAGCTTGATCTGAGGAATCGCGCTTTGACATTTGAGCCTGTTCCGAATAGTCAGGCCAAAATCGGGAAACAATGTTTGGCCTATCTCATGAGCCAACGAAAAACTGACTCTTGCCTTTGGCTGTTTAGGGTAGAACTCGATTCCTGCTCTTGTTGAAGATTCAGGTATTAATCTTGCATCCGGAATGTCATCCCTTGGTGTCATAGCTAGGTGGCGATATTCTGCGAACCAGAAAGGATCGAATGGTGAACCCTGCCATCCGTCCTCTATTGTCTTGAACACTAGATCTCTGGCCTTTTCAGTTATTACTGCAATCGGATCTTCGTCACCTGACAATGCCTTCACTGAAGGATTAGTCCAAAATACTTGCTTGTTAATTCGTCGAGCAGCGTGGCGGTCCCGATGCAACCGCTCGAATTGTTTTGGCACAATTATGGTTAACCTTAATGATTAAAAACTTTTTATTTGTCCTCATCCCTCCGACCTCTTCTGCCTATCGGAATTTTATCAGACAAATAATACTGCCTGAAATTGTAATTTCCACATGAGTGCAAAATTAACTAATGTATTGATAATAATAATAATAAGAAATGACTATCAATAACATTTCATTTTTAGGTAGACCTAATTATTGTAAGAAATGCTATAAGCGGATCGATGAAAACAAAGTAATAAGATTACCTCATATTCAATAGTTTTCTTGTTATCTCTTCATGAATACATATACGTATGTGCTATCTGTGTTTCAACCTACTGTCTGTAGAATTTGAGTCTTCTGGCTTCAGAAGAATTTATTGCGTACATGAATGCGTATACGGGGCTTTGTCGTGGTATTCCTTCTTTTTCTGTTATAGATAGCAAATCGAACTACCTATATTATAAGAACGCGGGTGGTAATAAAGGGACAAGATTGTCACGGGTTCGGTGGAATGCGGGAGAGAATTGACTCAAATATGCCATCCAGATTATTGTAGGAAGGAATTGATTGAACATTGCATTTTTCGTTTAAATATCTCAGAGGAGATAACATTATAGATCTATGGAGGAATGGGATCCAGCCAATAATGATTTTATACTGAGATGTAACAGCTGCTGGAGAACAAATAAGCATGTCAAAATTATCCGTACTTCGCGGGAAAAATATTATTGTGAAAAATGTTTGAATATATATGATAATCTATGCCATTGCTAAATCAAAAGAATTGGCCTAATTGTATTAGAAGATTACGGAGCCGGAGGGATTAGTGCCGATATCGGTGCTAAAAGTAGGTTCCTGAACTAGCGTAGAACTGCCTAAGCTAAAACAAAGGTCATCAAATCCTGTTTGCAGCCTGTTAAACTGAATTAGGCAAGAACCCTCCAACTTACTATATTTAAATACAATAGATCTCT
>JAREAJ010000011.1 GCA_029240395.1 Nitrososphaeraceae archaeon | reverse complement strand
TTCTTCAACTTTTGTCTGCTTCCACTCCGTAACCATGGTGGTTCGTGAACATCTAAACCAATTCCGTGTCCTGTCGAGTGAACAAAAAATTCATTAAAACCTGCTTGATTGATGGTCTGCCTGCATATGTTGTCAATGTCTCCGCATGTTACTCCTGGGGATACCGCTTTGACGCCAGATTTCTGGGACTCACAAACGATGTCGTATACCTTCTTTGTAAAGGAAGTTACATTCCCCAAGCCGAATGTTCGAGTGGCATCGGCGACGTATGCCCCGTGCCTGAGAGTTAGGTCAACAATGATCATGTCTCCAGATTTGAATATACGATTCGAGACCTGCGCATGTGGCGAGGCACCGTTTGGTCCGCTTGCGATGATTAATGGATCCAGCGTCCATCTATAAGATGGAGGGCATGCTCCCATTTTCATAGCTTCGTATATGAGGTGAGCCTGTAATGTGCGTTCAGATGTACCTTCTCTTATTTTTTCTGTGCAAATCTCGTATAGCCTATCAAGTATCTCAGCCGTGCTCCTAATAGCACATATTTCTTCGTTATCTTTTATCATTCTTGACAGGTAAAAGGGATGACTACTTGAAAGCAAAATTCGTGGACTGCTAAGTCTGCGGCATATCGTCTGAACTATAGAGTAGTCTGTGCAGTCAATACAAGTTTTAGTATTTCTTATGACGGAAACAAAATGAGTTAGCAGATTGCTTCCCCTTTCAGCAGAAATAATATCGCAATCTGTGGTAGTGCTACTAGCTCTTTCTTTCTCCAACTTGGGAACGATAAGCGTGGTTTCGAAGTCTGAGTTACAAACCACTGCACCTTCCCCCCAGAAACCGGTCAAATAATATATATTTTCAGGAGTAAAGGCCCCTATTGTATCACAGTTAAATGTTTTTTTTGCATATCTTAAGACCGTTTGACGGCGAATTCTCTTCATGGGCAGTTGGTATAAGTATACTAATAGAGCCCGTTTTATCCCTACCGAAAAATGACTCCCTAATTATAAATAGCCGCGTCTATTTTCGATTACTGACATCTACAATGGAATATTTAGTCATGTTGCCTGGACCGACAAATGTCCCAAACAGAGTTATGAATGCAATGCTTGCACCGATAATTAATCATAGAAGCCAAGATTTTCGCATTTTGTATAAGTCGTTAGTAGAGAAAATAAAAAAGACATTTCAGACCAGCAATGATATTATTTTGTTAACAACCTCGGGGACAGGTGCCGTTGAGGCGTCGGTAGTTAACCTGATAAAGAAAGGTGATAAAGCGATCGTTCCTGTAAGCGGCGAATTCGGCTCTAGGCTTGCCGATCTAATTGACAGCTGGGGAGGGAAGGCAATTCGTGTGCCTTCTCCATACGGGGAGAACCCTCCGTATGAAAAAATTGAGGAAGCCTTTGATCAAAACAAAGATATCAAGGCAATTTATGCGGTTTACAATGAAACTTCAACCGGGACTACTATTAGATACATGGACAAATTGGGGAAGCTGTGTTCAAAGAACGGAACATTCTTCGTCGCAGATGCCGTATCAATTTTGGGAGGAGACGAGTTGCCTGTTGACAAGTGGAATATTGATATATGCGTAACCGCCTCACAGAAAGCTCTAGCGGCTCCTCCCGGTGTCTCTCCTATAGCAATCAGTGAGAGAACGAAAAAATATATTCAATCAAATCCCCCTTCGATACTCTATCTGAACCTTAAACGATACTTCAAATATTATGAAGAAAATTTTGAAACGCCCTTTACGCCTGCCCTTCCATTATTCTATGCTTTCAATGAAGCTCTAGATATCGTTTTGGAAGAGGGCTTGGATAAAAGAATTCTTCGGCACAAGTTATGCGCTGAAGCATTTTACAGCGGGCTAAGCGCGCTTGGACTTCCACCTTTCGCAAGAGAGGATGCACGTAGTCATGTAGTGATAGCTGCCAAATATATTGACGGGATGGATGATAAAAAATTCAGGGCACTAATGTCCAATGAGTTTAGAGTACTAATAGCAGGCGGCTTTGGTGATCTTAAGGGTAAGGTATTTAGAATTGGTTCGATGGGAGAGGTAAATAAATACCACGTTACAAGAACACTATCTTCAATTATATCATCTATGAACTTGCTGGGTCTAAAAGTTGATGAGGACGCTTCCTCTGCCGCGCTCGAGAAAACCGCAAAAATTTTCTGATCTCAGAGCGCAGACCTATTAAACTTAATATATGGTAAACCAGTAGCGGATTTATGGCGCTCGAAAAAGGCTCTCTCATTCTTATAGACTATACAGCAAAGGTCAAAGACAATGATCTAACCTTCGAAACTACAAGAGAGGATGAGGCCAAGAAGTCTGATACGTATGATCCAACTCGCAGGTATGAACCTCGGCTGATTTCGGTGGGTGAGGGATGGATTTTAAAGGGGTTGGATGAAGCTTTGGCAAACGCCAACATTGGTGATAAACTGAGCATTCAAATTTCCCCAGACAAAGGCTTTGGGGAAAGAGACCTAAGTAAAATAAGAATGATTCCTCTCCGCAAGCTAGGCGATAAGGCTGATGAGCTCAAAGTGGGAGATACTATAGAATTGGACGAGCGCGTGGGAATTGTTAGATTCATAGGTTCCGGCAGGGTTCAAGTCGATTTCAACCATAGATTCGCGGGGCGCACGCTGGTTTATGATGTTGAGGTAACCAGGAAACTTGAAGATGACAATGACAAAGTGCTGTCCCTTATAAAAAGACGGCTTCCCATAGACGATCAGAAGATAGGATTTGCTGTGGAGGATTCTAGCATAAAAATAGATTTACCCGAGGAAACATTCCTCGTTGATGGATTACAAATCATTAAAAGAGCTATTGCGAACGATATATTCAGATTCGTACCACGATTTGAGGCGGCTTTGTTTGTAGAAACCTATGTATCTCAGTCTGCCGTATCTCGGAAGACTGAAGAGCTCAAACAAGAGCAACCAAAGACACTCGAAAAGAATGCTGAAGCCGCCCAACCTCACTCAACATAAGCATCTATTTATCACAATTGCATGTCCACTATAACCGCCTGAACTACTGGTCATTGGAAATAGTAAGGCTGGTCATATAGACAACACAACACTAAATGATGGCTAGCATATCTGGGGGGATTATCGGAATCGTTTCTGACAGTGACTTATAATGACAGTTGAACTCAGGTCCAACACTTAGAGCAATTCTACATCTTCCAATAGCCGTAGAGCTGATTGCTCATCCAAGTTCACCTTCTTCAATATTGTATACCGTTCGGGTCTAAGAGACTGAGCTAGTAGGAGAGCCTTCACGAGGTCAGATTGTTGTACGTTTATTTCCGTAGCGGTAGTTGGGGCGTCTATGTTTTTCAGAGCTTTTACTATTTGCTTCCAATCTAAGTTATGAAGTTTCGCCATTATTATTGTTCCTAAGCCCACCCTTTCTCCATGCAATCCGCAACTGTTGCCGGCAATGTACTCTAGGGCGTGACTGAATAAATGCTCAGAACCGGAGCATGGCCTGCTGCTGCCGGCAATACATGCCGCTACTCCAGCGCTAATAAGTGCTTCAATTATTGTTCTAACCTCGAAGACACTATTATTTCGAAATTTATGCGACTGTTTAAGAATTATTTCAGCGCTCATGCAGGCAAGATTAGCGGCGTAAGTACCGAAATACTCGTTTTTTTCATCTCTAGCAAGTTCCCAATCTTTTACGGCTGTTACTTTTCCGAGGAGGTCTCCGCAACCACTTGCCAATAGCCGCCTGGGCGCTTGAGAAATTAGCCTTGTATCAGCCAAGATCCCTATCGGAGAATTGGCTTTAATCGAATGGGGTTTGTCCAGACCCCTTATGGAGACAAAAGGGCTTGCTATCCCATCATGAGATGCAGAGGTAGGAACACTGATGAATGGTCTTGATAGTCGAAAGGCCGTCATCTTAGCCACATCAACCGAGCGCCCCCCGCCGAGCCCTAAAATAAAATCAGGGGAGTATTTTTCAAGATCTAGTTGCAGACTGTTTACGGATTCAATCGACGCGTCTGTGACAATATGCCACGAACTATTCAACAATGATTCGTCGATAGAAGCGAGGCACGGTTGGCCGGCTATCCCACGCACTGTATTGCCTGTCACTATAGCAATTCTTGATGTGTTATTATTCAAGTCAAATAAAAAAGAGCCAAGATTGCTGATTACGTCGTCGCCTATCAATATTTTCCTCGGAAGCTCCATCATATGAGCTGGAGTAGTATTCAAGCCCAAGATTCATCCTATTAGATGCCTAAAAATAAGTATACTCTGTATTTTGCGGACTGAACTGGTTGAGTCCGAGTTTATGAGTTAGCCTGCTTGCTCATCACCTAAAGGAGTCGAAGGTTGCTCGTCACCCGCTTGCTCATCACCTAAAGGAGTCGAAGGTTGCTCGTCACCCGCTTGCTCATCACCTAAAGGAGTCGAAGGTTGCTCGTCACTCCTTTCGCTCGCGGCGGTATCCGACCCAGCTATCTCTGCAGTCGCATACCCTCGGCCGACCTTGGTTATTTTTATCTTCACATTATCTCCGACTTTAGTTCCCGTGACAAAAATTACAAGGCCTTCAACCTTAGCAACGCCGGCATCCCCTCTCTTACTCATTGATTCTATCCTAACATCAAATTCTTCTCCTACCCTTACTGGTGATGGTCGAAATGGTCTTGGGCCCGCAAAGCCACCACGACCCCTTGAGCCATAACTACCATAGTCCCTCTGAGGCCTGTACCCACCAGCCCTACCGCTATCTCCAAATCTTCCTTCACCAGAACCTGAATCTATATTTTCCAAACTTTCTCAGTAATTATTATAAACCAAAATACTATTTCAACTTTAATATCAATTCGGTTATACTCCGGTACCAACAGTATTATGAAACGAAACACTCTTTAAAGGTGAATTGTGAACATATCAAACCCGTAGTCGGCAAGCTCTCTTGTTGTTTAAATCCTAGAGTGATAATATGCAAAATAAATCATCCTATAATGGTCCGAATAATCAAAATATCGTGGCCTCCATACTTCAGAGTCTTCCAAAAGAATCTAGCCTCACTAAAATAGAGTATGAAGGCCCTAGCATAGCACTGTATTCTGATAATCCCGCCTATCTCTTGAAGAACAATCAGGTTATATCAAACATGGTTAACACCTTAAGGAAGAGAATAGTCGTTCGAACGGATGAATCGATAAGAAAGCCAGAGAAAGAAACAATAGGTCTGTTAAATAGTTTTATCTCAAAGGAAATTCAAACAGAATATCTTTTCTTTGATTATGCGCTGGGAGAGGTAGTCATCTACGTTCAAGACCCAGTCAAACTTAGAACTAGTATCGAACGTAATAATTACGAAATAGTTGATAAAACGGGCTGGAAATTAAAATTTAGAAAAAGCCCTTCGGATATGAACGTCATGAGGTATATTCACAACGTCCTCAACGAGACAGCAACGGATCGTATTCAGTTCTACAAGGATGTTGGAGAGCGAATCTTTAGATCAAAATTAGGTAATTCATTCACCGAGGCGAGCATCATAGCATTAGGGGGATTTGCTGAGGTCGGTCGGTCAGCAATTTTGTTAACCACACACGAGAGCAAGATTTTACTTGACTGTGGGCTAAATGAGTTTGCTAAGGAGTCCATGAACGTCTTCCCGCGACTGGACATTACAGGCATCGAGATTAACGACCTAGATGCGGTAATTTTGAATCACGCACATCTATCCCATAGTGGCTTCTTGCCATTTCTCTTTAAGTACAAATATGAAGGTCCAGTGTATTGTTCAGAGCCAACCTTGCCCCTGATGATATGTGAGCAAATGCAGTATATCAAAAAAGCACCAAACGAAGCAGTATATTCCACTGAGGATATAAAAAAAGTAATCGTGCATACCATTCCCCTAAATCTAGGTATCGTAACCGACATTTCGCCCGATGTAAAGCTCACACTTACGCCCTCATGCCATATTTTAGGGTCGAGCATGATGCACCTCCATATTGGAAATGGTGATCATAACATTGTTTATACTGGTGAAATGCGTTTCCAGGAATCATTTTTATTCAGCAGACCCACGTTTAACTTTCCAAGAGCAGAAACTCTAATAATTGAGAGTACGTATGGCAACAAAGATGATATATTTCCAGATTACGAACTTGCAGTTCAACGCTTTGTCAATAGTATGAATACCACGCTTAGCAATAGAGGGATGGTATTAGTTCCAGTTCCTCATATTGGATTGGCCCAAGAGATTTTGTTAATTATGGATAGATACATGGCATTGGGTAAGATCGCTAAAGCTAAAATGTTAGTAGAGAAATCTATAGCTGAAATTTGGTCCATTCATGAGGTATATTCCGAGTATCTCTCTGAAGAAATAAACAACCTCGTTCAACAAATTAACAAGAATCGCTTCTTTTCAGGGGACTTTACTATAGTTCAGTCACAAATCTTGGATAATGAACCAGCAGTAATACTTGCTCCTTTGTTTTCAAATGATGGAGGACCATCTCTAAATTATTTAGAACAGATATCACAACGACGGGATAGTAAAATCATTTTAACTTCATATCAGATGCCTGGAAGTTTGGGAAGATTCATTCAGGAAGGTGGAAAAGAAATGGCTGTAGCAGGACAGCAAATTGAAATCTGCTGTGTGGTAGAGAAAATTGAGGGGTTAGACGTTCATAGTGACTACAATCAGCTCATCAATTACGCAAGTAAGCTCAGACCAAAACTACGACGTGTATTAGTTAATAATGGTGAGCGATCTAAGGTTCAAAATCTTGCCGCCTCAATAAATAGGATGCTAAAAATACAAACACAACATCCATCGGTTCTTGAGGCAGTAAAATTGGTTTAGGCAAGGCTGAAGCCAGCATCCCGTCTGTATTTTACAAACCCGTTGCACACACAAATAAACTGTTACCCATTACATTGGATTCAAATTCCTTTCCAAATCTTGACACTCGGAGGGGTGATAACTACGCGTTCTTCTCCCAATCGAGCTATATCTCCTCCGGAAGATTGGACATACTTATAGAGATCGTCAATCGCCTTTCGCAACTGTTCCACATCCTTATGTGCTAGAGGTGTAACTCTTAGAATTATTATCATCTCTTTCTTGGCATCTTTTTTAATCTCAGAAACTTCGCTAATATTTTTTAGAGTAACTGCTTTCAAATATATTGGTGGCTTTTGCATGCACTATCCATCTGTTAACGATTATTGTAAATTGTGAGTTCAATCCAAATAGTTCTAGTGGTCAAAAGACATTTACAGTCTAGTCGATTTAGATTCTTAATTTCGCAATAGCTTCATCCTGAGCAGATTCAGTGTGTATCTCTATCATATCATTATTGCCATTAGTTGCCATAACTATGCATTTAGCATCTTTAGGAGAATCAGCATACCGGAGGAGGATGCCAGCAGAGGCCCTTACAACGGACTCGTCATAGGCTCTACTTCTTAGAAGACAAGTAGGACCCACGTAGTTCTTGGCTTCCAAAAGAATGTCGCCTGAAAGAAACATACTTTTAATCTTTTCATTTTCATCCATATTACGCCCTACAATTAATTTGGCGTCCCTCGACATCCTAAAGTGCCTACCAAACTTTAGCAATTCCACGTCGTTAATGCTTGGAATGCCATCGGCGTGTTCAAAAGTATCTTTGATCCTCTTTGAAAAAGCGGGGTCAGTTAGTAGACATCCGCCTGCAGCGTTGGGCGGGTCTTCCATGCTATAGTGTCTTGCGAGGCTGAGTTGCCCCTTTCTAGATCTACCCTTTATGTCACCTAGCATTTCTCTTTTAATAAGATTATTCTTTTCAGCCTCAATAGGAGGAAGGTGTTTTGCAGAGAGTGGTCTTAAGACCTTACCAGCAGTACCTGTTTCCTCCTCAATAATGTGGAGTGCACGCCTATTTTGACTCATAGGTCTTTGGAACAAGACCTCCCCTGTCACTATAAAGTCAGCGCCTGTATTTTCCATATGCTTTTTTGCTTCCCGATACATCATCGCCCTACAATCGATGCATGGGTTCATTCCTGAGCCGTAGCCGTGCTTTGGTTTCATAAGCATTTTAAGGTATTCTGCGCCAAAATAAACTGTCTTCAGAGGAATTCCTAGATCAACAGAAACCTGTTTCACCCTATGTCCACACCCCTTTCCACAATCAAAATCACAAAAGGGTGTCTTAATCGCGATTGCCTCAACATCAATTCCTTGATCCAACATCATGCGAACTGCTAGGCTGCTGTCTAATCCTCCTGAAAGCAACGCAACCGCCTTGGTTTTCTTATCTTTGTCCAAACCCTCTTGCTGCCCTTCGTCTCCCATGCTCGCTATTTGCTAACAGACGTTAGGGAACATATATTTATTTTTAGGATATAACGATTATATTTAATGAGAGAATAATGGACTTACACCATGGTGGGCCAAATACTGGCGAACTTTGATTTGTACGTGTGGATTGCTCTAATATTGTTTGTGGCTGGTGTCGTGGCGACTCTGATATACGATAATACTACCACTCTCAAAACGAAGCAACGCAAGCAACAACCCTCGCCCCAGCCACGCACTAAAAGTGATTAGGCGACGAACATAGACCAATTTATCGTCGAAAAATTCAGGGAACAAGGATTTCCGTCTATCACAACGATCCAGGGTAAGGCGATCCCTGTAATTGCACGGAGAATTAACTGTCTCTTAGTCGCGCCAACCGGATCAGGGAAAACAGAAGCCGCCGTTATACCTGTTTTTTCAATACTATCCAGAATCAGTAGGTTAGACGCACCAGAAGGAAAAATTCGAGTAATCTATGTCACACCATTGAGGGCACTTAATAACGATGTATTGCGAAGAATCTTGGGGTATGCGAAATCCGAAGGTCTACGCGTTGAAATAAGGCATGGTGACACGAATACCGCAACTAAAAAGAGAATAGTCGACGACCCTCCTGAGGTATTGATCACAACTCCTGAATCTCTGGGGGTCATCCTTACGAATCAGAAAATGGTAATTGCCTTGCAGCACCTCGAATGGATAATAGTAGACGAAGTCCATGAGCTTATATCAAGCGAGAGAGGAGCGCATTTGTCATTGAGTCTAGAGAGGTTGCAGTCGGTCTCCTCGAAGTTTATCACAAGGATAGGACTTTCTGCAACATTGAGTAGCTTGGATGAAACAAGAAGGTTTGTTGCGGGCGCAAATAGAAAGTGTGCGGTTCTAGTCGACAGGAGTATGAGGGAATATGACATAGATTTGAAATTTGTCAATGGCTCCTTGAATGATGTATCTCGGTTCATAGCAGATTATATCGCTACAAATTATATAGTCGGCTCGATACTGCTGTTCACTAATACACGAGACGAAGCGGAATATCTGGGCGCTATATTGAGGAACACCAACAGAGTCGACATAGATGTTCACCACGGTTCTTTATCACGGGATGTGCGTGAAGAAACCGAAGATAGGTTGAGGTCTGGTTCGGCAGGAATCGTGGTCTGCACTTCGTCTCTTGAATTGGGCCTGGATATTGGATCGGTCCAACTTGTAATCCACTATGGATCGCCACGTCAGGTTTCGAAATTGATCCAGAGGATCGGAAGAAGTAGACATAGGCTAGCAAGATCTGCTAAAGGTTTGATTGTAATAAATAATCCAGATGACGAAATCGAGGCGCTAGCTATTATCAGAAAAATGAAGAAGCGTTTTATAGAGGAACAATTGATTCACAAAGAACCACTGGATGTCTTAGCCCATCATGTGGTAGGTCTGAGTATCCAAGTAAAAAATTCGATTAAAGTAGAACCGGCATTCAAAATGTTCACTGAGGCATATCCATTTAGTACACTTACTTACCAAAATCTGATTGCGTGTTTAGAACTTCTTCATAGCCAGGGTCTTATCAAGTACGACCAAACTAACCAGTCCTATCGCCGGACGATAAGGGCATACAAGTATCACTTCGACAACCTATCCATGATTCCAGAGGTTCTAAAATTTGAAGTTATTGATCTAATAAACAATAGAAGAATTGGCAGTCTAGACCAAGAGTTCGTAGGCGACTATGGCGAGAGAGGAAATGTCTTTGTGCTAAAAGGGTCCCAATGGCGAATTGTGTCCGTCGACGAAACGAAGACACGAGTGAGTGTTGAGCCTCTTAGGGGCGCTGCCATCAATATACCATACTGGAACGGTGAAATGATACCCGTCGATTATGAGACAGCAGGTGAAGTTGGAAATATACGCAGCCAAGCAGCAAGGAAAAAAGTGAAGCTTTCAAGCACCATCATAGATGAAACGCTTCAGGCTTTGGATGTAATCCCGAACTCATCCAATATTGTCGTAGAAAGCTCTGTCTCAAAGAATACGATAATAATTCATTGCACTTTTGGAACAAAGGTAAATAATACCATTGCCTCGCTGATGTCTACAGTATTTTCGTCACAGTTGGGGTATTTGGTTGAAACACGTGCTGACTCGTATAGAATCGTTCTTACTTCTAGTGCTAGGATTGGAAAGAGTCTTGTAGAAGCTTTTTTCAGCGATGACTTCGATATAGAAGCAGTTCTAATTGCCTCTTTGGTTGGGACCCATAATATAAATTGGAAGGTCTGGATAGTGTCGAAAAGGTTCGGAATAGTCAACAGAGGCGTTGTATATGACAAGAGAGTAGCTCGTGTCATATACGATAGATATTCAAAGACACCGGTAAGTAAGGAATCGATACGAGAATTAGTTCATGATAAATATGATATCAATAGGACACAAAATCTATTCAAAAAATTCCGCGAAAAATCTATTGCCCTACATTGGAGGGAAGTCGAAGAGTTCTCGGCGTTAGCAAAACCAATTTTGGAACACACGACCAAATTTTCAGCTAGCCCTTTGAGTATAGAGAAGGGTGTTATAGAACTAGTAAGGGAAAGACTAGATAAGACAAAACACAAGCTAATCTGCGTGAGATGTGGCAGGTGGGAAAAACTGATACAGACAAGAGAGGTATCTGATAGGATTTCTTGTCCTCTTTGTCATTCCAGGCTAGTAACGGCCACATCCCATTTTGACATTGAATTGGACAGAATAATAACTAGAAAACTTTATGGAGGGCAGCTAACCGCAGATGAAGATCACAAGTTTAATCGGGCATGGAAGGTAGCGTCCCTAATTAACAACTTTGGAAAAAGGGCACTCATAGTCTTGGCCGGATACGGAATAGGTGCCGATAGCGCCGCCCGCATATTGCGTAACATAGACGAAGACTCGGAACTATATAGGGCAATCTACGAAGCGGAAAGGCAGTACGTGATGACCAGAGGATTTTGGAAAGACTAGAATTGTTATAATGCCTCGTCTTTAGTAGCGAGATCTGAAAAATAACATAAAGTGCGCATCTCCTTGTGTCACCAGCTTGGGACGCAAGGTTTCGTACAGGATCCTAGTGGAAATCCGTAAGGAAAGGCAAGTGCGTCAGATCAATTCATCTTTAGTATGGAAGAGTACGGCCTTAAGGTAAGTTCTGGTTTTGCCCCTGCCCTGCTATTGATCGTAGCTCCTACAACCTTTATTCTGTCCCCTATGTTCAATTTCCTGATTTCTGAGCTTTGCTCCCTCCAACCGGTTACTCGGATCTCACCAGTATCATCACCTAGTATGGTATCGGTAAGTGGAATAACTTCTGAGCTTTTAGTAGTTACTTCTGTTTCGTTTGGCATTTGAAGCACTATGGCTTCTATGAGAACGGGGTCCTGAGAAGAGTTAATATCCTTGATTTTAGACTCAAGCAGAGAGGTCCGGGGAAATGAAGAATCATCCTCTATCACTCTAATGTAGGAGTCGTCCGCGGACAATACGACAGAGCTCCCAAAGATCCTGCTTGGAATACATTCTACAACAGTGTCCTGGGTGATTTCGGAAGTTATCAGACTCTTATCGATGCTCAGCGTGAAGTATTTTCGCGACCTGTCAACAGCCAGACAGTTGACTATTCCTCTCTTAGTTTCTCTTCCGACGGATATTATCCTTAAAGGCATTACTTCTACTTCGACTTGATTTCCGGAGAACTCCATTGAAGTTCCTTCGTCACCGTGCAGCTCAAAATCTGAATTTCCGTACTGGGGGTTTCCCTGTTTAATTCGAACCCCTATCAGTTTCAGTTCTATTCCGTCCTCTAATACCTTAGGGATCTTGAGTTCATTTACATTCCAAATTATAACACGAACGGATCTACTTTTATCATCATTGCTTAATTGTAACTGAAGAGATTTGGCAGCTTCTCCTCTCGCATTGGTAAACTCGCTGATTCTAGGATTAGAACTCACTCTGCCCGCTACCACAGCAAAATCACGTGGTTCCTTGATATCAGTGACACTGATCGTTATAGAATCTATTTCCGGAACAGCAGAATTGTTATCATATACTTTCTCGATGGTACTATTGGAGCCTAGGTTAACGACAGGGCTCCCGTTTAGCGATGATTTAACATATCCCCTTGATATCCTTATTACATCGCCCGGCTTCAGTTCCTTATCATCGGGGAAATCGGCCTGCGAGTCCCATAACTTAACTTTAACTGCGGAATCTTTATCGTATATAGCAATAGTTCTGTTCCTTATTTCCTCATGAGTTTCCTTTTTTACAAACCTACGGGTGGGATAAATATTCATGACTCGTCCCGTAACTGTGATGTCTTTAGCACCAATATACAAGTCCTTGAGTGTGGAATCTTTTTTCGGAGCACCCTCAAACGAAATCCCGAGATCCGCCGCCACAAGAAACAACGCACCTTGGTCAGTAAGATAACCGGCACCAACAGTTCTCTTCTTTTCTTCAATCATATCCTTGACAGTCTCAGCATTTATCTCTGGTTTCTCTAGAAGGATTATCTCTATCATTCTCTTAAAATCTGTTGACATAAAAACTTCCCTCCATGTTTTGTGGCATTACAATCCTAGATTATTATCACGTTTTACTTGCCTATATGCTTTGACAAAAACGCACAATGGCTAGTTGGAAGATTTAGTGATATATTCCCGTTTGTCTTTAATAATTCTTAATTGATTTCCTCCTTCATAGCACCGGACATGGTATGAACCATGGCTATAAGATAACTCAGGACCTATTTACTATTGATTTTAGTTTGACAATTAAATGGGACATGCTGATTGGTTTGATTATGAAGTCTTTTACGTCTATTGATGGCAAGACTTTATTGAATTCTTCCTTATTGATTTCAAAGGCCGTTATAAAGGCTATCTTCATTGATGGGTTTTTTTCCTTTATTCGACGATATAGCTCAAACCCGTTAATTTTGGGCATACGAATGTCAGTCAATATTAAATCGTAATAATCCTTCGGGTGATTATCAAACGCTTGAAGGGCTAATTCGCTGCTATGAAAAGTATCTACTCTAAATGAATTATTATCGGCTTCAAGATCTCGTTTAATTATACGCAAAATGTCTTTTTCGTCATCAACAACCATCAACTTTATGGGGCCCGGATATGACGAATTGTTGACCATGATAGTTCCACAATAGTGCAACTATTATTAAACATTGTCAAACTGACCACTAATCAATCAAGGTATAAGATTTGAATGCAATTCATGAACAGCATCAGTCAATGCCTATCAAGACCGTTATCTACCGCGGGCAATGAAAAGTAAAATGTTGCCCCAGGTTCAAATCGATTGTTTTCAGCCCAGATCTTCCCGCCGTGGGATTCTATAATGCTTTTTGATATAAAAAGTCCTAATCCCGTTCCCCGGTCAGATTTCGTGATAAACTTTGAGAAAAGTTTCGGGAATATTTCTGGATCAATTCCGCTGCCAGAATCCCTTATACTGGCTATAACTTCACCGTCAGCCGCACTGGTTTTTATCGTTATCACTCCCTTATCGGTGAATTTGATGGCATTACTAAGCAGGTTGGCAATTACTTGAGATAATCTACCTTTATCAGCATTTACGATTATATCCTTAGGTGTGTATTTTATATCTGGAAAACCCGATCCTTCATACTCAAATCTCTTTATGTCGGCGAGATTACTAAGTACTATATCCTTAAGATTAAATTTTTCCTTATTCAGTTTTAAAGATTTGCTCTCAATTCTGGTAACATCTAATATGTCGGATGCAAGTCTATCTAGTCTCTTTGCATTACGTATTAGCGAAGATACCTGGTCCTTTTCTATTTGGATCCTGGGATCATCGTTATCAAATTGACGCTCAATATATTGTGCATCTCCCAATATTGGCATGATAGGGGTACGCAATTCATGTGCGGCCACATTTATGAACTCTTTTTGCATCCTGTCGTGAACCTTCAGTTGCTCATTGGCAGCTTCAAGTAGCCTGTTTGATTCGATTAAGGAATCGTTTGCCCTCTTTAACTCGAATGTCCTATTCATCACTGAGGTCTTAAGTCTCTTATTCCAAGAAAGAATAATGAATGCAATTCCAATAGCAATAGCCCCGATAATAATGACTACCATTGTACTAAAGTTCTTTTGTTGCTCTATTAGAAGCCCAACATCGCTTGTCAGAGTATGAGGCGATCCTATGTATAACGTCCAAAGTTGTTTTCCGTCGATTATTATGGGTCGGTATGAAATTGTTGTAGTCTTGTCACTTATCGAAACATCTTGGGCACCAGCCCTAGGTCCGAGAGAACGCTTCAGAATATCGTTGTATGAGTTTTTGATATTCGAAGGGATTGTGGATTGAAAATCTGTCGATAAGAAGTTTTTGCCAATTAGAGACTCGTTTCTTGCATAAAGAAAGATACCATTCTTGTCCATTAGGCCTACATTGCTTACAAGCTCAGGCGATAGCCTATCCTGCAGAAATTTTCCTACCCTATTTACGTCTATGGCAGAGACAATTACGCCTCTGAAGCTCTCCGTTGTATTGGGTGTGTCTGTATTTCTTGCTGTATCTATACTTGTACTCAAGATAGGAAATGAAATAAAGATTTTATCGCCACTTGGGGAGCGACTAACGGTGCTGTAATATGGCATCTTTGTGTTTCTTGGGGCTAAGTAGTATTCCATTTTGCTCAGGTCTAAATCTCTTTGAAGCTGCAATCCTGAGTCACTGCTGTTGCTCCAAGAAATAACTTTCCCGTTGGAGTCCAGCAAATAATAAGCGCTAGTTAACTCTCTGGTGCTGTCCTGTGCATTATTTAATAGAAACTTGACCGTTTGGTTATCTGAGTATAACAAAGGGACCGAGTTTGTAAGAGCTTCCAAATTGTTTGTAATTGAGTTAATGCTATGAATCAATATTTGTGATAGGTGATAGGCCTCTATTCTAGCATTCGATCGAACATCTTCAGATGCTATTCCAGCAATTTTGCTAGCAGTAAAAGATGAATACTGGTAAGATAGAATCGATAGGATTGTTGCTATGATTGCTATGAAAAAGAGTAAACCAATGTTACTTTTAGAAAATAATGAATTTATCACTAAGCTAAATTACTGTGAACGTATACTATAGTTAAATATTCTGCCGCTGTTATCACGACAAATGCTTGAGAAGATTTCTTCAATCGATTGCCCTAGGCCATTCTAGAATGGACAATATGAATTCCCACAACTCCTTGATTTGGCTTCAAGATATTCTAAGACC
>JAREAJ010000056.1 GCA_029240395.1 Nitrososphaeraceae archaeon | reverse complement strand
TTCCTGACCTGTCTAAAGCTTATTCTTCCTATCCTAAAAAATTTGATCGCCCGTGTTTGGCCGTTAGCCGTAATTGCTTCAAATACGTCGGATTCCTTCCCGACTCCTATGGGCATTCCAAGACCCCTAATAATATTTCTGTCAACAAAAGCTTTGAGCGCTATCGCGTCTAGACCAGCCATTACCAAGCCTACTCCATCAAGAGTAACAGTGACTAGTTTGAATCCCTTTAGTCTACCAATTGTGAAGTTTGTTTTGTCCCTGTGCAGCTTAGCAGAGTAAGCTAATTGTTCCCTTGTGAGAAGCTTATGGTGCGGCGTAGAGGTGCTAAGGGCCATTAGGATCTTGTAATCATTTACTTCCAACTTCTTAAGAAGTTTGGCGACAGATTGCACAGACGACAAATATTGATGCCTAATTTCTTCCGAGACTTATTTTAATATCTTGTTACATCAAAGCGTCGCAATAGACACAAATAGTATATGGTTTATCCTCAGTTCGAGGATTTTGTTACTAGATGGTAAGGTCGCTCTAATTACAGGTTCAACCCAGGGAATTGGATTGGCAATAGCTAAAGAATTCGCGGAACACAACGGAGCTACTGTAATAGTTTGTTCCAGGAGCAAGGATAAAGCAAGGAGAGCCGCCGCTCTCTTGAATGGTAAAACAGACTACGCAAGTATTGATGTCACAAGCGATGCAAGTATTGTCAAGTCTATGACCAAGGTCTTAGCATCTCATAAGCATATAGACATCCTCGTAAACAATGCAGGCTTTCCCTTTGAACGAAAAATATGGTACAAGTCTTTAGACCAAATTTCAATTACGGCTCTAAAAGATATTCTGGAGGTTGATACTGTTGGTTCGGTTAGGATGACAAAAACTGTTATTGGAAGCATGCTTGCGAGCAAACGCGGCGGAGTAATTGTTAATATATCTTCCACTCCAGCAATGTATGGGCATTTTGAAGGAGCTCCTTATACAATGGCAAAAGCAGCGATTGTGGCGCTGACCAAGCATATCGCACGCGAATATGGAAAGAGAAACATACGAGCGTATACTCTTATGCTTGGCAATATCGCCACAGAAGCTACTTATAAATTCATGACAAGAGAAGAGAGGTTGAAAGGAGCACAAGAGGCTGCAATGAAACGATGGGGGAGACCCGAGGAGGTAGCAAAGGTAGCTGCATGTGTTTCAAGTGACTATTTTTCATTCGCCACGGGCAATACCGTTGTGATTGATGGTGGCGCAGAAATGTCTTAGCAGGGGTAAAAACGCGAACAATCAAGTCGAATGAGTCTGAACAAATCAAATAAGGGCAGTAATGATGAGAAAGAGCAAGAAGATCTTCTAATTGCCGAGCAGGAGCAGGACCTTCCAGTAGAAATTGAAGAAAAAAAAAGGAAGGGAACCCTACGATCTGGATATACCACCGGCACATGCGCAGCTGCCGCCACTAAGGCTTCATTATTGGCTATGCTCTGCGGAAAGAAGGTAAGCAGTGTTGATGTGTCATTGCCCAAGGGCCGAGATGCTAAGCTGTTCATAGCTTGGACAAGGATAAATCCTGACTCTTCTGTGACTTCTTGCGTGGTAAAAGATGCCGGAGACGACCCAGACGTCACTCATGGGGCGGAGATTTGTTCCACAGTTTCGTTATTGTCCTCCGAGGGACAAGTTATTATTGACGGTGGCATTGGGGTAGGCCGGGTTACGAAGCCAGGGTTGGGGCTAGATTTGGGAAATGCAGCAATAAATCCAGTTCCGCTTTCGATGATAATGCAAGCGATAAGAGAGGAGGGAGGTGACATGCTCAAGGAGCGTGGCATTAAGGTAATTATTTCAGTTCCAAAGGGAGAATCGCTTGCAAAACAGACAGATAACCCTCGATTGGGTATCGTAGGAGGCATTTCGATCTTGGGCACTACGGGGATTGTCCTGCCTTATTCCACAGCATCCTTCGCGGCATCGATAAGGCAGAGTTTAGATGTGTCAATTGCGATCGGAATTGAGACTGTAGTTCTGACAACGGGCGGACGGAGCGAGGACTTTTCAAAAGTATTCTTGGGTAAGACCGCTCCGGAGCACGCATTTATACAAATTGGCGATTTTATTGGCTATAGCATAAAGCAATGCCTTAACAAAAACATCAGAAAAGTAGTTGTCGCAGGCTTTATTGGAAAGTTGACAAAAATGGGCATGGGCGTGAAACAAACACATGTTCGAGGTTCGCGCGTAAATATGGAATTCATGGCATCAATTGCCTCAGAATGCATGGCTTCAGAGGTGACTATTGAAAAGATAAGAATGGCGAATACCGCAAGACATGTTTCTGAGATTGTGGATGCAAATGGGATTAAAGGATTTCATGATGCTATATGCAAGAAGGTCTGCGATAAATTAAACGAATATTCAAATGGCAGAATTGAGATCCGAGTTATAATGTTCGAATTTGATGGAAAAGTCAAAGGTTTGTATCCGCGATAGTGGCCAATTTTTGCTTGTCTTTCCACGGTGTATACGATTCATCTTCTTGTCTTCTTGGTTGAGAGTAGGTGGTGCTCCCCGAGGGGTAAGAAATAAACATATAGGGAACATTTCAATGTATTTCAACTCTTAGGGTCTAGCGCCTATGTCAATATCTAGGACTGCTATCATTGCGATCACAAAACAAGGCATTGCCATCGCACGAAAAATTGGGCAGAATTTGGGCAATGCTCAGATTTACGTTCCCGCGAAACATAAGGATCTAGGAAATGATGTAACCTGGTTCAAGGAGCAAACTGGAGATATTGTAGCCTCTCTATTCAAGAAGTACGACGCATTAATATGCATCTTTTCTCTTGGTGCCGTTATAAGATTGATCGCACCCGTCATGGCAAGTAAGAAAAGTGATCCTGCTGTACTTGTCATTGATGACAAGGCCAATTTTGTTATTAGTGCTCTATCAGGACACCTTGGAGGAGCAAATGAACTCGCAAGGAAGGTATCTTCAATTTTTCCGGATTCAAGACCAGTGATCACGACTGCGGCCGACGTTAACGAAACTATAGCCGTCGATCTTATAGGAAGAGAGTTTGGCTGGGAAATCGAATTTGATCAAAATGTGACGAGGGTCAGCGCCCTAATGGTAAACGAAGAAAAGATAGGTCTCTACCAAGATGCTGGCCAGAGAGATTGGTGGAACAAGCCTCAGCTTCCTAAAAATATTACACTGGTCACAAATGTACAGGACCTAAAGAGCCATCAGTTTAAAGGGTGCCTGATAATATCTGATAGGATAGTTAGCGACAGCGATATCAAAGAAAAGTCAGTCGTTTATCGACCCAAGAATCTTATAATAGGCATAGGATTGCATTGGACGACAAGCAAGCAAAGTATCGAAAGTGCTATAAAGTCTGTATTGGATAACCATGATCTGAGTTGGAAGAGTATCGGAGCTGTTGCATCTGTGGACAGAGGGGCCCCGGTGAAGGGATTGCAGGAGTTTTCAAGGCATTACAATATCCCGATCCAAGTTTTTGACAAACATAAACTAAATGAAGTAAAGGTGCCAAACCCATCGGAAATGGTACTTAGGTATGAAGGAACAGCAAGTGTTTCAGAAGCGTCCGCTCTGTTAGCATCACAAGGAAACCTAGTTATTCCCAAACAAAAATTTCCTCCCGATTTGACAGTTGCAGTTGCACGGAAAAGTTATTGATTGAATTGAAGAAAGCGTTGCTACTTATTGACAGGGGAAGCCGAGAACCAGAGGTAAAAGAAGAGCTGTTTGAAATTTGCTCTGTAGTCAGGACCAGGGGACAATACGATTATTGCAATTATTGCTTCCTAGAGGTTATTCACCCTTATATTGATGAAGGGGTAAAGGACTGTGTTCGAAGCGGGTCGGCCTTTATCACAATTGTTCCATATTTTCTCTATCCTGGCTTAAAACTAAAGGAGACTGTTAAGCAAAGTGCGTTAATTTGCAGGGATCAGAAACTGAGAATTGGGATTTCAAAACCATTATGCTATCACGATTTGTTGACCGAGCTAATTGCGGAAAGGATCTCTGAGACGAAAATTCAACACCATGTTAGATTGAAGAATGGAGATTGTGATGTCTTGGTCGTAGGACACGGAAGTACCGACAAGAGGGCGAGGGAAGCATTTTTGTATACAATTGGTCGCCTAGGTCAATGTTATCGCAGTGTGAGTTTTAGTTTCCTCGAATTAGACAAACCAAGTATAGGAACCGCAATAACAAATGTGGTCTCGCGTCAACCAAAGACCTTGATAATAATTCCATATTTTCTCCATAAGGGATCCCACATAAAGCACGATGTAAATGAGGAGGTTCGTTCCGCCTTGGACAGGGTATGCTTCAGGGAGGCATATGTATCCAGACATTTGGGAGTGGACGAAAAGCTAATCAATCTAGTTCTACAACGTGCAGAGGAGGTAGAGAAGAGATCTGGGATCAGATAATACAGTAAAAGACCTTCAAGAAAACGATGATAGGATCAATGCCAGACATAGAAAGATGTCGGAAAGGGCATACGATATAGAATCGCGGAGCTTTAAAATTATAGAGGCAGAGGTAGGTAAGCATTCTTACGATTCCTTGGAATGGTCCGTCGTAAAGCGAGCTATTCATTCGACCGCCGATTTTGACTTCGCGGGGTCTCACGGAATAGTGTTTGGAAAAGATGTGTTTAGATCGGGATTTGACGCAATTAGGAATAGGTGTTCAATTGTCACAGACGTAGAAATGGTCCAAGTCGCTCTTAACAAATCACTTATCTCCAGTCTGGGCCTGAAGACTGTCTGCAACATTTCAAATGAGGCTGTCATTAATGAATCACGAGTACTCAATAGGACTAGGTCAGAAGTTGCAATGCGCTACTCAGTGCAGGATATTGCTGGCGGAATAGTGGCTATCGGTAATGCTCCCACGGCTCTTTATGAAACAATCAAGATGATTAATGAACAAACCGCTATTCCAGCGCTGGTGGTAGGTGTGCCAGTAGGGTTCGTCTCTGCCTTGGAATCCAAAAGAGAACTAGTCATGACTAAGATTCCCTTTATATCGAATAATGGGAGGAAAGGAGGCAGTGCCGTCGCGTCTTCCATTGTCAACGCAATGATGCTCCTTTATCAGCAGACTCAATCAGGCTTCTGACAATAGCCTTAGCGTGATAAGGTGTCATGATTACATTAAGGCTGGAATGTTTGTAAATAGGAATGATCAGTAAAGGATTTTTTATTAAATAAATCTTAAGCTTTATAAGCGTAAATCGAGGGCTTTAGCTGCGAAGATTTTTGGCAGAAACCTCTAGATTTTCATTGAACGATAATCCTTCTGACGATAGATATCCCTCTGGATCAACGCTAGCGTTTCCGAAAATAGGTTTAGACAAAGTCTTAGTAATAGGACTAGGACAATTAGGATTACCAGTGGCAAAGTATGTCAAAGATAGAGGCTTTGATGTATATGGATATGACATTAGTACA
>JAREAJ010000055.1 GCA_029240395.1 Nitrososphaeraceae archaeon | reverse complement strand
ATAGGGTGACAATAGTATTGGTAGTAGACAAGATCCGAACGATAAAAATGCTTGGAAAATGGTCAGGGAATAGACTCGTAGGTCGAAGGCTTCCGCTTGTCGGTGTTTTTAGCCTAACACACTATTGCAACTTCTATTGTCCAATGTGCCCATTTGGAGATTCCGACAAAGCCAATCAGATGAATATAGCCAAGAGAAATGATTTGTCAACGGATCAATGGAAACTAATCTTTGATAAAGTATCACAGCATTGTATCTGGGCGATTGTCGAAGGTGGTGAGCCAACTAGTCGCCCCGACTTTATGGAGCTTATCAAATATCTCTACCAAATAAAAATGCCAATCACATTAATTTCCAATTGTTCTTTGTTACACACTCTTGATCTCCAAGAACTAAAAAAATATATTCAATTTATTACTTGCAGCATTGATTCTGTATTTGAAGAACCGTACTGCAAGGTCCGCGGAGTTAGTCCAAGTACCTACCACAGGGTAATTGAAAACCTAAATCTGTTGACAGAATACAAAGTCCCACATTATTTCAATAGTGTTATAACAAAGTACAATACGGAAGAGTTTATTAATCAATCATATTTTAGGAAGGCTTTAGACCTCGGATCGAATGCGGTCTCTTTTACTTTCGTTGAAGATAGATCAGATGTTAGCTATTCCCTTCTACCAGATCGGGAGAAAATGGTCGAAGTATGTAAAAGTATACTTGACTACCAAGAAAAACATGCTTCTCCTCAAATAATGATTCCGCCTCAATATTTTGAGCAGATAATAAAACACGGACGAGGTATTTTCGATGAATGCGGAGTATGGAAAAGTGTTTTTGTTAATGGTAATGGAACGGTAATGGTTCCTTGTTGGAAATTTAATGGCAAGGAGAATACGTATAGTCTTTTGGATCACAGCATAGAAGAAATATGGAGTCAACCACAATGGGAGATTGCGAGAACTTGCCATGATTGTCAGGTTCTAGGATGCATATGGTATTCCTCTCAGCCTACTACTACATTTGCTCGAAATTATATGAAGGGCATGTCAAAACTCATTGGACAGCATACGGCCGACAAGGCCAAAGCAGCAGGAATTTAGTTCTTTTGTTTGTCTATTAGATGAAGAACTATTTCCGAAAATAGTCATATATTTAGTTAGTAAGAAAATGGTGAATTGTCATCAAGCAAACTCATTGTAGATGATAGCGAGGATTCCCTGATAGCCAAGGAGCTGTTAGCACAAAGAAAGGAGAACATGTATAATACCATGCAAGTAAATTTGAAGCCAATTGTTGTGGCTCAGCAAGCAACGGTACTGGAAGTTCCCGTTTACTGACTGCACTTACTATCTTTGTTCCAGAAGGAGTAATCAAGGTACTAGAGAATGAGAAAAGCTACTTTGATATGGAAGTGAGGGATTATGAAAGTGAATGTGTCAACTGGTAGTAACTTCGTGTAGTTCGGTAGCTTCATTAGTATAATCACTTCTTGTCATTATTTTGCCCTTTTCCTATTTCGACATCATTTTTCTTTATAGTATGATTCAATCCGTGCCTAAATGAGACCTTTTTTTCTGGTTCGACCTGCAGAGTAGTGTGGCTTATTCCATAGCTTTCTAATAAAGTGCTGTTTATCGCCTTTATTATTTTATCAGCCTCGCTGAGTATCTGATCAGCTATAACAATATGTCCGCTTAAGGCATTCATACCGCTAGAGATCGTCCAGACATGAAGGTCGTGTACATCTAATACTTTTTCTGTTCCCAAAATCGAGGCCCTTATTTCATCTATGTCTACATGCGTGGGCGCCCCCTCAAGCAATATATGAGCGCTATCTTTAGTGATTTTATACCCGCTCCGAGCTATAAACCCAGCTATTAGAAATGCCACTATAGGATCTAGCAACCGGATACCGGTTAGGTATGTAATTACGCCAACAAAAATTACTGCACAGGAAGATATTGCATCGTATAACACATGGGAGAAGGCACTTTTGACATTCAAACTCTTTTCTTGATCGTTTCTTAAAACCTTCACGATTACCAAATTGCCAGCTAATCCGATTGCAGCGATAATAAGGACCAGAAGAGCATTAATAGGTTCAGGTCTGTGAATCTTCTGGTACGCTTCCACAGCTATCCACACAGAAACAGCAAATAGTAGAACACCATTTGCCATTGAGGCCAAAACCTCCGCTCTATGGTATCCATAAGTCATTGACCCCGTATGTTTTCTTGTTGCCAATGTTATTGCAAAGAGGCTCAAGAAAATTGCAAGTATGTCACCAAAAACATGAGCTGCATCACTCATTAGAGATAAGCTATTACTCAGCAATCCGCCCACGAATTCTATTAGTGCTATCGCTATTGCTACAAAGATAGAGACTTTGAGATGTTGCTGGATTATCTTTAGATGGGTTTGCATTTTATACTCGTATTTTTGTGCTTCCTAGCCGAACTCCTGACATTCGATACAGAGCAAGAATATTAAATCCAAATGCCTCTTACAAATTTATCGCGAATGTGTTCTCAATTTATGTGTAAAGCTCACTTTCCATAATAGATTCTTATTTAATCTTATTTTATCTTCTCACTCAGGTTAATGTCAATACTTTTCTTAATTAAGGATTGACATTTTCCAACTATTATCAGTCGTTTTGATAACATCGTTATTGTCTTGAATATGACCCGATGTCGACCTGGCTGGTACATCTGGTTACGCTTTGATTCGTCATTGACGCCTCTTTCTTACACGGTGAAAGATGCATTTTATCAGTCTATCTTAAGCAGGAACCCCTTACAAGGATTATATTGCCAAGTTTGACAAGTTAATTATAACGTTTGAGTAAAAACGATAGAGACAACATCCTTGAGCTAGTCAATATTAAGAAATACTTCCCAATAAAGAGGGGCTTTAAGCAGATTTTGCGGTTGGATCCACCTGTCTATGTAAAGGCAGTAGATGATGTTAGCTTTCAATTGAAGCGAGGCAACGTATTTGTTATCGCGGGAGAATCCGGCTCAGGAAAAAGCACCTTGGCCAGAATTATTCTCAAAGCAGTACAGCCTGATGCGGGCTTCATCATTCTCAACGGTGAAGATATCACTAGCAAGAACGACAAGAAAACAATGAAAAAGTTGCACGAAAATGTCCAAATGATTCAACAAGATCCTTATTCCTCACTTAACCCTCGCATGAGGGTTATGGATATTGTGATGGAACCTCTCAATATCCACGAAAGACAAGTAAGCTCTAAACCTGAACGCATAGAGAAGGTACTTAGTTCTTTACAAGATGTTCGTTTGCATCCAGCGGATTCTATTGCGGATCAATTTCCTCATATGTTATCAGGTGGTCAACGCCAGAGGGTGGCATTGGCGCGTGCTCTTGTACTCAGACCATCATTGATAATTGCTGACGAACCTGTCTCTATGCTTGACGTCTCTGTTAGAGCAGAGATATTGCAGGTAATCAAGTCATTGAAAGATAGGTTGCAGATTTCCTGCGTTTACATCACACACGATCTTTCTACATCGAGATACATAGGCGACACTATAGCTATTATGTATGCTGGCAGAATAGTTGAAATAGGTCAAGTGGATAAGGTCCTGAGTAGACCACTACATCCGTACACTCAGGCTCTCATAGATGCAATTCCACAACCTTTTTCGGGGACTTCGCGAAAGAAAAATTTGTGTCTTTAAAACAAGGTAAGACAGCTGCTGAGTCGGGTTGTAAGTTATATTATAGATGCCCCTATTCCGTTAATGTTTGCCATGAGGATCCCGGATTTTTTTAGCCGGAAGAGTCGCACAAGGTATCTTGTCTTATGTATTCTTCCGCCTATAAACTAAGCCAAGAGCAATTCGAGAAGAAAAATGATTAAAGAGAATGCTTGTTGATCTCAGTTAATACCTGCTGGTTGTTTTGTTTGTACCTGACAATCTGCGATGCTCCTTCTCTGGGGTACACTCCGTAGATCAGGCTAGCCTTAGATACCGTAGAATCTTTAAGCGTAACCATAATTATCTGGTTGCTCTCTAGTGATCGCGATAATAACACTCTGGATAGCCTATCTGTGTTTTGCGAGTCCAGGTGTGCATCGACTTCGTCTAACAGATAAAACGGAGACGGCTTAAGAGACTGCAATGCTAATAAAAATACGGTCCCAGCCATAGTCTTTTCGCCTCCTGATAAAACGGTTGATTCTCGAGCAGACTTCCCAGGAAATTGTACCATTAGCATTATACCATTCGAGAATATGTCTTCGAGGTTTTCTATTTCAAGCCATGCATGTCCTCCCTCACCTGATACTTCGGAAAATGTCTTTCGAAGATTTGTGTCAACTTTCTTAAATGCCTCCATGAAGACATTTTTCTTTTCTTTGTCAATTTCTTCGACGAAAAGTACTATTGAATTCCGCTCTTCCTCTAAATGGTTTTTACGACTTGACATTCCTCTATAGCCTTCAATGACTTGAACATAACTATCATGGGCACGCAAATTAATACGAGGCCTGAGAGTCTCATACTCTCTTGTTAGCTGTTGGATGTTTTCTTCCAAATCGACTTCGTGAGAAGAATTCTCCTCCATATAGTCGTAGCCAATCTGATTAAGGCTGCTAATTAGTTCGGTTTCTTTAGATCCGAGGTCAACTATATCTTTCTTTAGTAAGGCAATTTCTTTCTCAAGGTTATGATAATCTCTAGATATCCTTCTTTCATTATCTGTCAATGTCCTAATATTTTTTTCATATTCTTGTAGAACCGTGAAAGAAGCACCCGAAGAATCGATAATCTGTTGTTCTTGATCCCTTAGTCCTTTTAACTCGTCTTCTTGTAATGCAAGTTCTTTTTTAAGTTCAAGCGCCTCTTTGCTTTTCTCGTTCATTTCAAATTCCAAATCCTCATCTTTTTCCCTTTTCAAGTTTTTGATCCTGTTGGCAGATATTTCAATTTCAGCTTCTAAGGATCTTAAACTCTCCTTTTGTTCACGCAATTGATATTCGATGTCATCCAAAGATTTTAGAATTGTATTCCTTGACCAATTTGCTTGAGTCAGTTTCTTTCCCGTCGACTCATTATTCAAACTATTCAGTTTTTTTGTAACATCAGATATTGTACAAGACAGGATTGAAAGGCGTCTATGATGAATCTCCATCTCTAAGTTCCCAGAGTTAATTCCTGACTTCAAAGCATCGTTTTCAGCCACTAGCTCTTGCAACTTTGACTCCTTTGAATCCAGGTTATCTGAGAGGACCGCTTTTTGAACTTCTAATTTGGTAATTTCTGCCTCCAATCTGCTTTTGTGCCTTTCAGATGCCGTGTAACACACCGCAACGTTTCTGAGAATGGGCTCCTTGTCTTCAATGAAACGCTTTATCAACATGACGGAATTTCTCAAATCCTCCACAGAATCTGCCAGTAAGATCGCTTCGCCAAAGTACGCAATTTTTGAGCCGAAGTCTGCGGAAATTGTTGAACCTAGGGGTTCAAACAATTCTCCTTCAACTGATACTGCACGATACCCTTGCTTTGCCAAGAGATATGC
>JAREAJ010000054.1 GCA_029240395.1 Nitrososphaeraceae archaeon | reverse complement strand
AAATGAGGTCCATGATGAAAGATACTGAAATAACGTCAAGCCTCAAAGACCTAGACACGGTTCGGGACACTCTACAGCACGCTTTGAAGAGAATTGATCTTGTCATAAGCGAATTGGGGCAACATAGAGGCCACATTTTATCATACGTCGAAACGTCAAGATTGAAGGATGGGTTGAAAGACTTAAGAGAAATTAAATGCTATGTCAATGAAATGTTTATCTCATTGAAGCTTTTGCTACACGAGTTTAAGCCCAAGTAGCGTGAAGTAGTTTGGAATACTATCAAGGTTTTTATGAATGGCATCCGCCAATGGATTGATAAGGATACTATTTGAAAAACGCGGAATTAGCTATCGTTGCGGGGCCCTCTTCATTTGAACTGGGCAGCAGGATCGCTGCGAATCTCAATTCTGAGCTCATAACTGTCAATGCAACGGTTTTCTCTGACGGTGAATCCAAAATACAAATGCCAAACGTCAAGGGTAAGTATTGTGTAATAGTACAGTCGTTATACCCTCCTCCTGATCGTCATCTCCTGCAAACTCTTATGATCTCGAAGAAATGCAGAGATGATGGGGCTGATATGGTATGCAATATTTTACCCTACATGGCATATGCTCGACAAGACAGAGCATTTGTGAACGATGAATTCCCTACTATGGCCCTTATCGCCGAGCTGTTTGAGTCCGTGGGGACTAAACGAATATTTGCACTAGATATTCACAGTTCTAAAGCCCTGTCCTATTTTACTATTGAAACGATTAATATTTCCTCTATCCCCATTTTAGCAGAATACGTAAAGTCCAATCTTCATTTGGACAAGCCCATAGCTGTGTCACCTGATATTGGAGGGAGGAAAAGGGTAGAAGACTTTTCTCAACTGCTGAATATCGACTTCATTACTTTGGAGAAGAAGCGTGACAGATATTCGGGAGAAGTATTCATTGATGAAAAGAATATTCCTGATATTGTTGCCAAAAGAGATATTGTTATTTTGGACGATATCATAAGCACAGGAAGCAGTGTCATTAAAGCTACCGAAGTTCTCAGGAAAAAAGGCTCCGGAAAAATCTATGTCTTATGTACTCATTCGTTGTTGGCCGATGAAAATTTCATAAAGATATTAGGAGCGGGCGTGGAAAATATTATCTCAACTAATTCTGTGCCGAGTCGTGTTGCGAAAATTGACATTGCTCCAACCATTGCGTCTTGTATTTGCAATAGAAGATAATTAATAAAGCAATTTTCAGCATCGTCGGAGGAAATATCTTTTGAATTATCTTAATCGATAACAATAAAAAACTCCTCCTAAACAACAACACATAAACAATGGTTGAAATGAGGATCTTGTTTCTGGGCACATCGGCTGCGGTCCCAACAGCGACAAGAGGACTATCCTCAGCAGTAATAATACGTGGTGGAGAATTGCTGATCTTTGACACAGGCGAGGGAATGCAGCAAAATTTCATTAGGTCAGGATTGGGCATTAATAAAAAATTAAAGATCTTCATCACGCATATGCACGCAGACCACTGTCTAGGCGCGTTAGGACTTTTGCAGACTTTGTCTCTCCTTGGAAGAGAAACGCCGGTAGAAATTTTCGGTCCCCCTCGGTTTGCTGAGTTCATGAAGACTAATGTGAATATTCTATCATTTGGTTTGATTTTCGAGGTACGGATTAGTTCTATTAGAAGCGAGGGTGTAGTTGTAAAAGAAAGGGACTACTCCGTGAGTTGTTGCGAGGCCCACCACATTTTTCCCACATACGCTTTTTGTTTAAGCGAACACGAGAGAGCAGGAATTTTTGATATAGACGAAACAAAAAGGCTGGGTATTCCAGAGGGGAGTCTATACAAGAAACTGCAATCTGGGGAAGACATAACGTACGATGGAAAACGTATCCTATCAACATGGGTTACTGGTCCAAAGAGACCAGGAAGAAAAGTGGGCTTCTCTTCTGACACTCGACCAACGGATAGGCTTAGGAAATTTTTTCAGAATTGCGATCTATTGGTTTTTGACTCAACATATTCCCACGAGCAATGGCAAAAGGCAAAAGACAGACTTCATTCTACGGCTACTGAGGCTGCGATACTAGCTCAAGCAGCCGGCGTAAAGAAATTGTTATTGACACATTTCAGCGCCCGATATGCTGACACGGCGCAACTCGTGAAAGAAGCAAAAGCATTCCACAATAATGTGGAGGCTGCTCAGGATATGAGATTTGTGGAGATTCCCTATCCGGATATTTAGCTAGCGGTTTTTCGAAGTTCAATTTGCGGAAATAATTGATTATTGAAAAAAAGGCAGGTTACGATAGAGAGTCTTGTATAATTGACTCTATGGAACCTTGAAAAGATAAGATCCCTAGAGAACACTAAAGTGTTGGGGTCTCCCGTGTTCTGGTCTTCCCAGATGGTCTTTCAGAGACTTCGGGAGATCCGAGCTCGGATCGCTCTTTCCTACTAACCGTTTCTCTTACCGTGCGCGCTGTCTCGCGGGCAGCGACGTTCACCTCTTCTGCGGCATTGATAGTTTCCCGGATTACACCGCGCTCTCTCATATCCTTAGCAGTGTCGCTAATCTCTCTTGCGGTATCTCGAGCCGCTATAGTGGCTTCCCTAACCGCCTCGGTGAGCTCATCAATTGCGCCGCTCTCGCGAATCGCCTTAACTGCTTCTCTCATTTTGTACGAGGACTCGCGAATGTTCTTTGCTACATTCTTAATGGCGTCCGCAGTTTGTTCTGGGGTCATATGTTTTAATGATGTTATTCTTGTGCCAGCTGAAGTGGAAGGGTTCTTTTCTGTATTTGACATAAAAGTAGATAGTAACTTATGCTATAAAAGGAACACCTTAGTTGGATGTACAGACACAGCAACCAAAACGGGTAGAAAGCGTTACTAGGGTCTCCAAATCAAAGAAGCCAGCACAGTAATCATGCGAAAATGGTCAACTATAACATTAGTCTCTCATGGTATGGTAAAGATCTGATGTCTCTCTTACCATTTCACCGGCGCTACGAAACAATCCCGATTTCTTAGATTCGCTTACAGTAAGCCTTATTTCATCTATAAGCCCTGTAAGGGATAAGATCGCTTCTTTAACTGTGGACGTTACCTCGCTCAAGTTATTTTTGTTTTCAGGAGAAGCTAGAGCTTCGCGAGCAGCGACAAGTGTTTCTGACGCTTTTTCCAAGAGTTGGGTCTTTTTAATTTCAAGAACCGAATTTTCTAATCTTTTAGATGTGCTTTCAATAGCCTCTGCAGTGAGACGTATGTTATCAATGTTTTTCACCATCTCCGGTTTGCGTAAGGACTCCATGATCTCCTTTGCTTCCTGTGTTGTCTGGTGTATTTTTTCTATTGACATATGAACCTCCGGCGAGCCGAGTTTCCGGATTACTTCCAAAGCGTCTGAGGTGCTATGCCTAAGATTCTTTAGTCTATCTCCCATTTGTAGGCTATACATTCACGTCTTAATAAAGTGCTGCGCCGTCGAAACCTTAGTGCGTATTAATTATACATAACGTGCCATGGGAACGTAATTCATCGTACAATTATGTTGTTGGTCATGGCAACAACATCATTAAGTCTACCGTATAGATTCAGAAAGTGCATTCCCTTTTCAGTCGTTCTATATACTCTGGCTTCTTCTTGAAACTTAATCAGACCATTTTCCTGTAACAATGATAAATATTCCTTGAGATGTTGATAAGATAGATATGCTCTGTATAGGATTTTTTTCTGAGTTACCCCATCCTTACGAGTAGCAATGTCAAGAATAAGAGATATAATTTCGAGTCGGCTTCTATGTTTCATGTCTGCTGATATGAAGCATACTTACACCAAATAAAAGAATCACCATTATCTATTATGGTAGTAAATAGGGATTCTTTGATCACGCATTCATTTCAACTATTTTTTACAGGATATCTCAGATATAATATTTCTACGGTGGGATTAAGGTTGTTACCTACGGTGGTAAACTTGCTTGTAAATATGTGCGATGCTTTGCCCCTCCCACAGATATACGAGGTGCATTGTACCAGAAACGTTTATGGATTATCCTGCTGGAACTGTTTTAGGCATAATAAGGATAGAATTATGTTTTGATCTACCAATGGCGATTGTAATTCCTGCCTCATCCAAAATAAGAGACTCCTAGGAAATTGGTACGGAAACAGCATAGTTATTTTGGTTCCCGTAACATTGTTACTCTCAAAAAAATTTTGAACCAACATATTAAAATAATATTGTGTATACCCCTGTACCGGCCTAATGTACATGTGATCACAGTTGAAACAGAGCAAACATAATATCGCAATTTTTGACACGTTTAAGACCAGGAAGGATCGCTTTACCGGAGAGGCAAAGAGACAGCGTGGAATAATAGCTCATTTGGCGATCGAACAGAGTCCTGAATTTAGAACAAGAACATCTATCGCACATGTAATAGCAAAGAAGCATGGCATCTTATGGCAGAATATATACTCCGGCATTTTCAGAGATCTAGATGAAGCATTGATTCCTTCAGGTGTAATAAGAGAGGGAGGAAGGCTTCCGCTTCGCCGGGGCCCAAGAGCACTTCAACTCGAAGGAGTACCTTTCTATGAGCTCACTGAAACGGGCTTGCTAGTTGCCTCTTCAATCGAAGAAATCGGCGAAGAAAGAGTCAAGATCCTGGAAAGATATCTAGAATTGCTACCAGTCAAAAATAGTACTGAGAGTACAATTATAACCGGTCTACTACTTCTAATAAATACAGCTCCAAGGTTTGCTTTTAAGGTAGTGAACGAATATATCTACGCTTACAGCAACGGACTGATTGATAATATTACGCCTCTTGACGTCGATAAACTCCGGACTGTAATATCAGAGCAGATTGGAATAGAAAAGGAACTAGTTGAGGCATTTATTAGAATGGAAAACGATGAGAGGCAAATAGTAAGAAACTTTCTTAGTGAAATTGGCTGATACCAATAATCAGCAAACCACTATTGAAGTCATATTTTAGTGATAGGGGAAATGTTTCTGCCTTTTATCAAGCAAGAAAATCAATACACGTCTTCTTAACGAAGGGTGACCGGATCTTAGTTCGGAGTAGCCAGATTGTATGGAACGAAATCATTTGTCATGAAAACACATGTTGAACCTATGGGACACAATATTAAGTTATTTTCTGCCGCCTGTTTGCAAATAGAACCATCCTTACATTCCTCATTCTGCTTTATAGTTTGCTTTATTTTTGCCAGCAATTGATCGGATTCATCCTCGTTATTTTCTGCAAATGCAATTCTTGGTGACAGCAAAATTGCAGCGCAAATCAAAACAATCAGGAGCATCGTCACTGGAGGAGTTGGAACCGCCTTCATGACTGCAATGAAAGGCACAAACTATTTCAGGAATTCTTTAAAGTAAGTATGAACAAGAGATAGCTACATTTTAGATATCAAATCTCTGGTCGCATTATTCTATCTGCATATTTCATAAAAATATTCCACGTAAATGAGGTAGTATAAAAACGGCTGAGGCATCTAACAGTTACTACAGGTCTGGAATT
>JAREAJ010000053.1 GCA_029240395.1 Nitrososphaeraceae archaeon | reverse complement strand
TAGTCAACAAGCTACCATTTCTAAAGGTGGTACTGACAATAGATCCAGAGGGGTAGAGAGCCAAACAGGACAGCAAACTGTTGAAGGGGATAAGGCTCAATCCGAACCTTTAATAGCTCGAGACTCTACTTCGCAAGAATCTTCAAAAATAAGTGCAGGCTCAGTCGACGTATCTGGAAAAGTTCCTTCGGAGAAATTGCTGGAAGATATAACATTTCAACCAATTCAATCCCTTGTGGGTATGCCTGCCTACGATAGCGAAGCTCTATTGATTGGAAAAGTTCAGGAAATTGGGTTAAGAAGATCAGCAAGGAGAAGTGGGGAGACGCAGATTAGTGTCAAGATCAACCGAGCTGGTGGTAATAACAAAGAAAAGAGTGATAACCAGCCTGGCAGTAAAAATGATCTAGGTGAAACCCTAGTAGAGATCCTATGGAACGAGATTTCGAAGATCGGTGACATCGTACTTCTCAGTAAAGGACCACTTAATTCCCGTTCTCGAGATTCTCACACTGCTTCCGTCGTAGGAAAATGTTCATCATGTGGTCATCAAAATGAAGAAGAAGCAGCTTTTTGTGAGGAGTGTGGAAACAAATTGTCATGATGAACATGACTCCAGTTTTTATTTTTATAGAAAAATAATTCCCAAGTAAATTCATTTGTTAAGCCCTATTCGAACATCTGCCACACGTACACCCTTTCCCCTCTCTAAAACCAGGAGTGGATTTATGTCGAATTCTTCTATTTCAGGAAAGTCAGTTATTAATTGTGATAATCTCTGTAAGCAATCCACTACTGCGGCTAGATCCGATGGGGGTTCTCCTCTAATACCTTTTAGTAGTTTAATTGCCCTTATGGATTCAACCATTTTTTCAGCCTCATGTTCGTCAATAGGTGCCAATCTGAAAACGACGTCTTTAAGAATCTCGACGTAAATGCCTCCCAGACCGACCATAATCAGTGGCCCGAATAAAGGATCTTTTTTTGAGCCAAGAATTATTTCTTTTGCAGATGTTATCATCTCCTGCACAAGTATGCCTTTAATCTGTGAATTTGACTTGTATTTTTTGGCATTATTCGATATTTCTTTAAAGGCTGCTCTGACTTCGTTATCATTTTTTAGCCCAACTTTAACTCCCCCTGCATCTGATTTATGTATAATATCAGGGGAGACAATTTTCATCACAACTGGATATCCGATTTTATCCCGAGCCGCTCCTGTGCACTCCTCCTCGGTGGTTCCAAGAAAGCTTCTCGGTGTAGAGAATCCATATGAAGAGAGTACTTCATAACCTTCTTCCTCGAGTACATTCTTTCGACCCTGTTGTGTGATATTATCAAAAAGTGCTTTTACCCTTTGTTTATCTACCTTGAACTCGCGTGGGCTGGCTCTGGCTGACCCTAACCAATCCCTATAACTATACATCGCGTTGAGTGTTTTAATCGCTGGTTCTGCATACATAAAGTGTGGTATATTGCCATCAGACAGGATTTGTTTATTTTCAGTTCCTTCGGCGAGTCCCATCAGTGCGGCTAACATAGTCTTTCCACTATTCTTTGATGCTTTCACAATTGTTCGTGCTAATTCATTGTAATCCAGAGTGGCAGATGGTGTACACATTGTAACCACGGACCCAACATTTTGATTTGACAGTACTATGGCTAGAACTTTTTCAAAACGGCGATAGTCTGCGTCGCCTACTATATCTACGGGATTTCTCGCTGAGCCATGGGGCGGTATGACTTCGGCAATTGCCTCTATGGACGAAGATAGGTCAGCCATTTTTAGCCTGTACTTAGAACAAGCATCAGTAGAAATGATTGCAGGTCCCCCGGCATTTGACACTATTACTACTCCACCATGATCTGAAGGTATAGGTTGCTTTGAAAAAGCGGTGGAAAGGTCAAATAGATCCTGCATCGTATCTACCCTAATTACTCCAGATTGGGTAAACAATGAATCATAGATTTCATCAGATCCCATTAAAGCGCCTGTATGTGACATTGCAGCCTTGGCTCCTTCCGGAGTTCGACCCGCCTTTAATACAATAATTGGTTTCTTATTTTGTATAGTTATCCTTTTGGCGATCTCCATAAATCGTCTTCCGTCATGTATATCTTCTAGATACATCACGATGACTTTCGTTTCTGTATCTTCCGATAGCAACTCCAGGATATCATTTTCATCCATGTCTACTTTGTTTCCCATGCTAACTACTTTTGAAAATCCAATTCCCTGGCCAATTGCATCTTCTACTGTGGCTGCACATATCGCACCGCTTTGTGAAACCAAAGCGATTCCACCGAATTTAGGCGTGATTTTCAGGAAGGTTGCATTCATCAAATTACGCTGTGATAGGCTCATGATGCCAAGACAATTGGGACCTATGATCCTGATGCCATATTTTTTACTAATAGTTGATATTTCCTTTTCTAATTTTGCTCCTTGCTCATCGGCTTCCTTAAATCCCGCCGAAACAATAATTACACCCTTGATATTTTTCTTGCCTACTTCCTCCATCACTGCTGGGACAATCTTGTTCGGAGTTGCAATTACTGCAAGATCAATTTCTTCCGGAACCTCAAGGACACTCTTGTAAGCCTTAAATCCAAATACAGAGGGGTTTGACGGTGTGATTGGATAGATCTTTCCCTTATATCCATTAATGATGTTGGAAAATATAGCCTTTCCGACACCTGGCTTTTCGGATGCCCCTATGACAGCGATGGATTGTGGATCAAGAAAATTGCTCTTCGATAGAGGGGGGTTAAGGGAGGAGGAAGACGTCGAGGGGAAAGAGGGTGAAGAGGAAGTACTAGTTGCCAAGTGTATAGAACAAGTAAGCAATAGTTCTTATAAATGCCTTTATACCCCTTGACTTACCTCAGGGATGATGTAAAAGATAAAAGAAAAGCCTTTTAATCTAAAATGTAAAGCTCTGAGTTATTGAATGAGATCATTGCCAGAGCGGTAGATTCTGAAATGGATAATCTCATACGAGACCTTCAGAGGCTGATTAGACAACCAAGTGTTTCTGCAAAAAACCAAGGAATTACAGAATGCGCTTCTCTTGTCGCAGACATTATGGGCGACGCGGGAATTGACTCTCAAATATTATATCTTGATCGTGGCGTTGGTGATGATCGTCCAGGTTTTAATAGTAAAGCCAATCCCATAGTATATGGAGAAGTTAAATCTAAAACAAATCCGAACGGAAAGACCATTTTATTTTATAACCACTACGACGTTCAACCTGAGGATCCAATTGAGCTATGGGACAAGGACCCGTATAGTGGAGACGTGGAGGGGAATTATGTCTTTGGCCGCGGTGCCTCAGATGATAAGGGTGAGTTGATTACACGCATAAAGGCTGTAGAGTGTATTGTAAGAAAGACAGGTGATGTACCGTGCAACGTAAAGTTTGTCGTGGAAGGAGAGGAAGAGATTGGGAGTAATAATATCTTGGAGTACCTTAAGCAGTATAAGAATCTGTTTGCATGTGATGGTATAATTTGGGAATTTGGATATGTGGACGAAATGAACAGACCGATTATAAGTCTTGGAATGAAAGGTCTCTTGTATGTCGAGCTCCTAGCAAAGGGACCTTCAAGAGATGCTCACTCAAGCTTGGCTGTCTTGATTGAAAATCCTGCTTGGAATCTAATTAGGGCATTGATTAGTATGCGAGATAATTCTGGAAGGATTTTGGTGAAGGATTGGTATAACGAAGTCAGAGATTTTTCAGCTCAGGATATTTCGCTTATTGAGCAGGAACCTTTCAATGAAGGATATTTCAGAAAAGAATATGGGATTAAAAAATTTGTAAACAATATTTCCGGGACCGAAACTCGGAAGGCCTTAGTCGGTAATTCTACGTGTAACATAGCAGGTCTTCTGTCTGGCTATATTGGTGAAGGTGCAAAGACTGTACTTCCAGCAGTAGCTATGGCCAAACTTGACTTTAGACTCGTACCCGACATGATTCCCGAAAAACAGCTACAACGTATCAAGAATCACTTGGAGGAAAAGGGATTTAAGGAAAATGAGGTTGCTGTCAGGTTCATTCATGGAGAGGCAGCAGCAAGAGTGTCAGCTACAGATCCTTTTGCAACTATCATTCAGAATGCCGTCAAAGAAATTTTCGGTTCCGTAATTACTAATGTCTCTTCGGCCGGCACCGGGCCTATGCATCCATTTATTGAGGCTCTCAAAAGCCCTTGTGTATCAGTAGGGAGCACATATGTATATGCAAAAATACATTCACCGAATGAATTTGCAAGAATAGATCTCTTGAATAATGCCACAAAATGTATATGTAATATCATAGAAAAGTTTGCCAAATCGGGATAGTTTTGTAATGCATTATGTAAATTACAATTCCATGAATTTTAGGACTTTGACTTACGCTGTTTTTTCTAACTATGTTAATATGTAATACAATCTTATTTTAAACCTGTATTTTTCGAGCTTGGCTTTGACATTATGTAAAAGCCGTGCGCAGAGATAAGAAATGCTGACAATGACATCTTAGTTGCAAATACTAAGTTCCATGGTGTCTCTGGATTTGGATATGGTAAATTTAAATCGTCAAGTCTAATTATCCCTTTCATGGCATCAGCTGTGATGAGTGAACTCCAAATAATGAAATTGTAAATGAATTCGTAGAGCGCGATTACTGCTATAGCGAGAACAATTAGCTGCAGAATAGATTTTATTGATGGTGGGATATCTTTGACTTTCTCTCCACCGAGTCTAGTTACACAATACCATCCTACGACTGATACAATCATAAGATAGGTAACAAGTTTTGCTAGCCCCTGGGTGGGGAACTCCGTATTCACAAGAACTTCACCAATAACAACACGCCCGGTTTTAATGTATTCGCCTATGCTAACATACAAAGAATAGAAAGTAATAGCTGCCATGATTATTGCGCAACAATAAAAAATCGAAAGAAAAATCCATCTTGTTCTTGCTTCCTCTTTTCCCTCCAGCGTCTGTGAGTGCATCTTCTCCAGATGGGATAATGACTGTTAGGGATATAAAAAAATTTCATATGTACGAGGAGTATCTATCTCTTCTTTTTGTAACAAGTTTTCTAAAATGAGGTACATAGAATTACGTGTTTAAACCGGATATATTAGTCAGACCTTTTTGCTGGGCTAGGCAATATCTTTTTCCAGTTGCTAAGAGAATAAAATACAATAGCATAATTTCCCAGGCGCGCTGTACCTTGTTTATAGTAGCCATCCCTTTTTTTGTCCTTCATTGATTTATCTTGGGCGGCATCTATCTCAGATAACGGAAGCACAATTTCCGCGGGTTGTAAAGTGGCAATAACCGCTAGACCATCATTTCTCTCCGCCGCCTCTTTGAGACGCTTGACTTCATATCCCTTTAGATGCACGATACCTGAACTTGATTTTACCTGGATCATCCATTTTGTGTTTCTTTTGGTAGCAACAATGTCTGCGGCCCCACGACTTCCCTTTGATAATTCTATATTCCAGCCTCTTGATCTTAAATAAAGACCGACCACGAATTCTGCCTCTCTTCCAAAGTTGCTCCAA
>JAREAJ010000052.1 GCA_029240395.1 Nitrososphaeraceae archaeon | reverse complement strand
TTCAGAGCGTGGGCTGCTACATTCCAGGCGGAAAAGCTCGATATCCAAGCACGGTTGTTATGTGCGTCGTTCCAGCAAAGATCGCCAAAGTAAGAAGGATTGTGGCCGCTTCTCCACCCCTAAAAGATGGGAGCATCGATCCGTTGACTCTCGTAGCGGCAGACATCTGTGGAGTGGATGAGTTTTATAAAATGGGAGGTGCCCAGGGAATAGCGGCTCTTGCTCACGGAACGTCAACTATTGAGAGGGTTAGCAAGATTGTTGGCCCCGGAGGGGTTTTTGTTACCCTCGCCAAAATACTTGCCTCAAGGCAGGTATCTGTCGACATGGTCGCTGGTCCCACAGAGCTATTAGTCTATGCAGATTCGACCTCGCCGTCTAAACTAGTCGCCTTGGACATTGTATCCCAAGCAGAACATGGATATGAAACGTTCTGTGGCCTAGTAACGACCTCCAAAAGACTGGCAGCAAAAGTATCAAACGATATAGACCAGATCATAAGGAAGGGAAATATCAACCGAGCAGATATAGTACGAAAAAGTCTCAGTGAAAATGGATTTTTAGCAGTTGCCAGAAATCAGTCTGCCGCGATCGAATTTGCTAACGAACTAGCACCGGAACACTTAGAAATATTGTCAACTAATGCAAGATCGATCTCAAAAAGAGTCACTTCAGCAGGACTAACTCTTGTTGGAAAGTACACACCGTCTTCAGCAAGTGATTATTGTTTGGGATCCAACCACGTTCTTCCCACAATGGGTTTCGCAAGATCAAGATCCTCTTTATCCGTAATGGATTTTCTAAAGGTAATAAATACTGTCGAAGCAAGCAGAGGTGCTCTAAGCAGGGTTCACTGGGCAATAAAGGAGATCACATATGCAGAGGGGTTGTCAAATCATTATGAAGCCGTGAAGGAACGACTAAAGGGAATATGAACTGGCTTCCAGACATACTAAAGCGAATCGCTGAGCAAAGCTATTATACTAAGCCAGATGGTATCAAAAAGGAACATGTGAGACTAGACTCAAACGAAAACCTGATGTTGAGCAAGGAGTTTACGTTTGATGTTATTAACGAGGCCATACAAGATATTGATCTGCGACTCTATCCAGACGAGCGGTATGAGGCTTCTCTCTATCACCAACTAGAAAAATATCTTGGGATTGACCAAAAGTACATTGCTGTAGGAAGTGGATCAGATCAGATAATAGAATTACTTCTTTCAACAATTGGACACGGAAAAAGGGTTACAATTTTGTCACCCACATTTTCCTATTTTGTGAATCGCTGTCAACTACATGGATTAGAACTAACTACGGTGCCTTTGGAGAGGGAAGATAATACCATAATCAAAAATGAATTCTTGAGAGTTGCCAAACAATCTGAGATTATCTATATTTGTTCTCCAAATAATCCTACTGGGAATCAATTTGATAAAGATGTAATAACGGAATTAATGCTAACTCTAAAGAACAAGCTAATTCTGATAGACGAGGCGTATGTGGAATTTGGTAGATATTCCCTCACTTCTATGGCAACCAAATATGAAAACATTCTTGTGCTCCGTACACTATCAAAAGCTTTTGGGTTGGCCGGTGCCAGGGTGGGATATATGGTTGCAAACGAAAATATTGCTAATATTTTCAAGTCTAGAATTCAGCTGCCTTATTCATTAAGCACTTTGTCTTTAAGACTTGCTAGCATAGCATTAGCTAGATTTGACCAGGTGAGAAAAACGATAGAAAGGGTCAAAATGGAACGGGAGAAAATATTCGAAAGACTTTCCAACATAAGTAATATTAAAGCTTACAGGTCAGACTCAAACTTCGTGTTTGTTGAGTGTGGCGGACAACTTTATTCTGAAATCACAAGAAAGCTAAAGCACGAACTAGTTTACGTCAGACTACTAGGTAATATAGACGGCCGTCTAGGATGCATAAGAGTCACGGTTGGTACAAGAGAAATGAACAATCGATTTCTAGAAGCAATAGAATCTGCGAGCAAAAGTCATAGTACTTAGGGGAATTATTACTATGATTGGCACTAGGAATATAAGATTACTAAATAGTGCTGAATGCGCTCTCTTTGATATTGATGGAGTGTTAGTCAATGTTAGAAAATCGTATTATTTAGCTATCAAAAAATCTGCTGAATTTATCATGAAAAGCATGGGAGGCAAGAAGTTGCACACTCTCCCGCAAGTTACCGATACTCTCATACTCAAGTTCAAGCAAACAGGTGGATTTAACAACGAAATTGACATTACTTACGCCATCATCCTAGCGCTGATGTCTATGCCTTATATTGATTGGACGTCTAACAAAAAAGACTTTCTTTTTACTGTTGCTCAAAATGCTAACGAGACAGGCATATCATCTGTCGAAGACTATTTATCTTCATTATCCACTTTGTCGCGAATAAAAAAAATAAAGCAGGATTTGGTGTATCCAGCTCCAGTGGGAAAAAGCCCCTTAGCGACCGTGTTTGATGAGTTATTTTACGGCCCAACATTATTTCGCATGCAACACGACATAGAACCTCGATATTATCATGGCAAGCCTTTGATCGATAACGATGAAATCGTAATTAGGAAAGAGACTGTAAACCTCATCTCTGAAAAACTTCAGGGAAGTATTGCCCTTATCTCTGGTAGAAGCAAGTTAGCGGCCCAGTATTCGCTAGAGCCAATTTTTGATATGTTCGATCAGAATGCTTCAGTCTTCTTAGAAGACGAAAGTCGCAAGCATTGGAAACCCGATCCATACTCAATAATAAAAGCTATGACCAGTCTTGGTGCTAAAACTTCATTGTACGTAGGGGATTCTGTCGAAGACTTGTATATGACTAGAAAAGCAGAAAAGGAAATGGACGTTAAAATTTTATTCATTGGAGTCTACGGTTGCAGTGTACAACCCCAAGACACAATAAGGAAGTTTAGGGAAAACAATGTGGCCCTGATAATTGAAAATGTAAACTGCTTGTCTGAGCTAATAAAAATAGGTACCGACCATCACTCTCAATGAGCGTACATGCTGTTTTATAAGAACGGATTTTTATCGAATTAAGGGATTTTTTGATGTCTTGACATATCTAGCTTCTACCCAAGCTATGTCTAAGATAATGTTTGAACAATGCTGAGATTTATGTTAACTATATGTTCTTTATTGTCATATAATGATATAGATGACCACTGGGAAAGATAGAAAGGATCGATCTTCTTTTAAGGTTAAAATATTGCAAGATTCCGTTAAGTTTTATCTGCCGCGCGTAGAAGGGTACTTGGAGATCGTTCGCAATATGGCATCCAAATATGGTGCAATGTCCCTTATTGAATTTGATGGTTATTTCCAAGGCAAGTTCGAACCTGTAAAATATACTAGAGTCGAAATCCATACTAACAATATGGATGAGGAAATCATGACAGAATATGCTAATGATGTTAGACTGAAGCTGAATCAGGAAAGTCTTGCCTTTGAATACAATAATCGTTTGATTCTAGTCTCGTAGTTGTTAAGGGGGAAAATAGCTCAATCGATAACGCGGGAAACTATTTCGTCATCCAAACAAACCGCTATTATCGTTTTCGTCATCTTCCTCTATATTCTCCTCTTCTTCAGCAGAATCATCCTCATCTTCATCCTCGGCCTCAGGCGCAGGTTCTGGTTCTTCAACAGGTGCTGGAACCTGCTCTCCAGCTGGAAAACTCAAAGGTGCTGGGGGAGTCTGAGGCGCACCAGGGACTATCCTAAATATTTTGCCTTGGCCAATGGATACAACATACAGATAACCATCAGGCCCGACCTCAACATCCGTGATCCCAGCAAATCCCTGTCCAAAAATAATATTCTCAAGCCCTGGAGAGGCAGGAGTCTGTATTATCTTACTAGCGAGGGCCTCAGGAAGTATCAAACCATTCCTTTCCTGATTCAGGTCAAATCGATACAACCGTCCGTTGTGGACATCTCCAACAAACATGTCATTTTGATATTGAGGTCCTAACCTATCGGAGTGAAGGAATTTTAATGCTGTGGGACCAGCCGTGTTTATCCACACAAGCTCTGGATCTCTGTACACTCCAGTCCCTTCGAAGTCAACTATGTCCGCCGGATCGAATCCATCTTCCGTAGCAGTTAAACCCATAACTTCTTGCCATCCGCTGTTGAATCCAGGTAATACGAGATTTATTTCGTCTTCTTCACCTGGGCCATTTTCAGTAGCCCATAAATTTCCGGCAATGGGGTCGAAATCCATACCAAAAGTATTTCGAATACCATAGGCATAATACAAATTAAGCGGGTCCTCATTACCTAAAATCCCTCCGTTAGGCACAGGAAGGCCATCCTGAGTCATTCTTAGAATCCCACTTCTTCCATCAACGTCTGAGCCTTCCTGATAATTCTGAGCAGGGGTTTGCCATTGGTCGCCTTGATAAGTTCCGTCGACATCTCCTACAGATATATACAGGTTACCGTCCGGCCCGATCAGAACATCACCCCCGTTATGTCGTGGACCAGGATCCGCGGGTAGATCCAAAAGGATTTTGGGATTTACAAGCTTGTTGTCAACCAGTTCATATCTATATAAGCGGTTACCTAATGGAGCCTGGGGATTTGCTGTCATGTCATCCCTGTCTGCTGTTTGGGCTTCAGTATAGTATAGGAAAACGTAAGTGTGCCCCGGGACATTATTCGATATGGCAATTCCGCACATGCATCTCTCTATAAAGCCAGCAACGTTAACATCTAGCATGGGTTCGGGGAGGACCTTCCCGTTAACTACTCTCTGGACTGTTCCTTTCTCTTTTTCCAATACTAGGAAATCATTCGGACCCAGGAAAGCCATGGTGGTAGGCAAACTAGCAGGGCCCAAATCGACTACCAACTCTGCATGTAAATTGGGATCATAAATGGCAGGGTCTCCGGGTTCGTCTGTGAATTCTCTTTGATTGTGTTCAGTCGGAGGTGTCTGTGCTTGCACATATGTTTGAAATCCTCCGTCTGATGATAGAATTGCTGAAGCGCCTACTAACAGAACTATAAACATTGATAATTTAAGAAATCTATACATAACAAGTGTCATCCGACCTTTCTTAGTCACGACTCTTGCTATAGCGTAGCATAGGTTATATAAGCATATAACTTCGCTCTTCACAAGTCATATAATTTAAGACCCCGCTAACCAGTCGCATCTAATTTGCATTTATTGACTTTACCATGACTTACTATAGGAATATTTGTGAGATAATAACCTAGCCCAGGGATCATAGAAAGCGTTATTATTAAATAACAATCGCAATGACGAACGTTAAATACCTGAAGTATATGAAGAATAGTCGATGAGTGAACAACGGCAGCAAGAGGTTTCCTCTTTAGCATATCATAATTTTACTCAAACATGCAGGAGTCCATCAACTAGACGAATCTATGAAATTGGACTTCATAACTTCATGGACTTTTTGAATGTTCCTGATGGTTCCTATGACAGACTCGTAGAAAAAGATAACAAACTTGTCCAGATGGATATTTGTAATTTTATCACATACTTAAGACAAAAAGATTGTTCCTCATCATCGGTATCGACCTACTTATCTGGAATCAGACATTTTTACGATATAAACGGGCTCGACTTACATTGGAAAAGGATACACAAGTTTGAAGGTGAAAAAGAGAAGAGGGCAGAAGACAAGGCCTTA
>JAREAJ010000010.1 GCA_029240395.1 Nitrososphaeraceae archaeon | reverse complement strand
AAATTGATAACCATCACCTGTGAGCTTGAGTTTTTGTTCAGGATATCTTAGAGTAAACCTCTTTATAATAAGGTGCTTTGATCCCGATTCTATTGCCTTAATAAATCCACTTGCAGAATTGGTCGCGTGAACGGATCCACCTAAGCCGGCGGAGGATGTATCAGCTTTCCTTGTTCCAACATGCCGTGATAAGGAAGAGGTCATCCAGATGTCAAGATCCCTTCTGGCCCAAAGACACCACCATAAACTAATGCTAATGCGATGAATATGTTTATGAAAGATAGCACAATGAGTTTATACCATCCAGTATGAAGAAGAATATCTATTCTGATTCTGGGGCTAATCCCTCTGGGTAATAGCATTAACATGATCACTCCGAAAGTCTTCAATGTAAACCAGAATATAGCATTGGCTGTGCCAGGATTATAAATACCTTCTAGTGTCAACATCTGTTCTAGTGGAGTTTTTTCTCCTGGCGGTCCCAATTCTTGAGGAAATATCTGAGGTCCGGACCATCCCCCTAAGAATAAAACGACGAATATTGCGCTGAGAGCGTACAACTTGATATACGTTCCCAGCTGGATCAATCCATAAATCATGCCAGAAGTTTCGGTAAGCCAACCTGCTACAATTTCTGATTCTGCTTCCGGAAGGTCAAATGGTACTCGTTCTACTTCTGCAAGAGAGGAGATATAAAACACAAATGCGCTTATGGGAAGAAACAAAACGAACCAATATGGCTGTTGCGCCTCTGCAATACCCGACAAATTGAGAGTTCCGGCCAAAAGAACAGCCGATAACGCAGAAAGAATGAACGGGATCTCAAAAGCAATGAGCTGATGCAATGCGCGCAGTCCTCCGATGAATGGATATTTGCTATTGCTTGCCCAAGAGAACAATAATGCGATCAGTGGAAAAAATCCAAGAATGGCAAATACAGCAACTATACCCACGTCGAGATCGGCAACGACCCAACCAGGCGCAACAGGTATTAAAGCTGTTACAGCGGCTGCAGTTGCGACGAAGGCTATCGGGGCGGCCCAAAAAATAGGCTTATCTGCTCCAGAAGGTACAATAATTTCTTTTGATACCAATTTGAGTCCATCTGCGAGCAGTTGAAATATACCTTCTATTTTTCCTGCATACAAAGGACCAATTCGGAGCTGCATTTTTGCAAGGAATTTTCGTTCGACGAAAATCGTTACTGCTGCAATTAATGCTGCATATGTGAAACCAGGAAATACTGCAATCTTGAAAAGATCAGTTTGCATAAAGAACTGAAGGATAGGGAGCGTACGGGTTGGGTCGACAACCATAGATAAAAAGAGATATGGTGTAAGTACTTCGCCATTAGCCAAAGGAAGTGGGACATAAAAAAGGATAATAAAGATTAATGGAAGGGCAACGAGGGTGACAATTAACAACACCCAAAAAACAAGCCAAATTATACTTGCTATGAAATTACCAAAGCGGAATTCCTGAGGGTATGACGCCAATCTATTATCTATCCGCCTCCACTGGCCAATAATTCAACGCCCAATAAATGGATGGCATATCGGCTAGCTTTGATCCTACTAGCAAATGCGGCAGCGCAAGAATATTCCTAAAAGAGCCCACTGAAATTTTTACTCTATATGGCCTGGGTGTTCCGTCGCTTACGATGTAGTAGCCAAGTGCGCCCCGACCTGATTCGACCCTCCTGTACGTTTCACCTGCAGGGCCTTTTGGGTTAGGCTGCAATTTTGCCCTAACTTCCCCAGACTCAGGCATTTTGTCGAGCAGCTGTCTCATGATGTTACACGACTCCTTCATGTCTAAGAATGGAACATATGCCCTTGCAAAAGAATCGCCTGTTCTCATATACTGAACCTTAAAGTCAATCTCGTTGTAAATATCATATGGTTCCGACTTTCGCACATCAAAGGGAACACCGGAGGCTCTTAAGACAGAGCCTGTGACACCCAATTTTATTGCGTCTTCTTTAGTTAGAAGCCCAACACCCTCTGTCCTTTGACGAAGCAATGGATTATTGTAGAAAATGTCTTCATATTCTTTTAGCCTCTTTTCGTAATATGCAATATGTCTCAGTGTTTTTTCTTTGAAGCCTTCGGGGACATCATTTCTCACTCCACCAGGTATATTAAAAGCATGCGTAACTCTAGCCCCGGTTAGCGAATCCAGTAAGTCAATGAACAGCTCTCTATCAGCGGTGGGCCACATAAACATTGTTGAATGACCTAAAAAGATTCCGTATATTGCAAGCCAGTACAAAGTATAAACCTGGCGGTCCAGCTCCGACGTTAAAGCTCTTATAAACTGGCCCCGCCGCGGTACCTCTATTCCTACTAGCTGTTCTACTGCTAAGCTATAAGAATAAGTAATATTCGCAGAGTCATGTATGACAGGTCGTTCCAGATGAGGGATGTTTTGAATGAAATTTCGGTACTCGCACATTTTTTCCTCGCCCCTGTGAACATATCCGGGATCTGGATCGCAATAAACTATATAATCTCCATCAAGTTTAATCGTAAACCGAAAATGGCCTGAACCTGGATGCTGGGGTCCGACGCTCAATGTCATGAGCCTATCGTCATCTGCCGTGTATTCTTTTACAACTTGCATGCCCATTTCAATAGCCTCGTCTACTTTGCTTTCATGTACCCCTGCCAATCTTCGATTCACCTACTAACAATAGTATTTTAAGTGTTGTTGTTTTTATCTTCCTTTAATCCTGAATTCTCTTCTTAATGGTGGGATATCGGCCCAGTCCTCGGGTAGTAAAAATCGTTCGTTACGGGGGTGACCTTCGAAATAAACCCCTAACATTTCAAAGGTCTCCCGCTCATGGTACTCCACGCTCCGAAACACATCTATCAAACTCGGTAACCGAGCGTCGTTTCGTGACGTTCGGGTGGCAAGAGCCATAATGTGACCTTCCATTGTTTCTGTTCCATACGATCCTAAGTGATAAATAACCTCAATCTGGTTATCTTTTGGATAGTCAGTTCCGGCCACAGATTCAGCATGATCGAAACCCATATTGTCTCGAAGGAAGATGGCAATTGCCAAAACGTCTCTCGGTTCGACCATGATCTTCATTCTAAGAGGTCTTATGTAAATTACATTTATTTTATTTCCAAACTCGTTAACTAATTTATCAACAATAGCTTTCTCAAAGGCCGGAGGCTCGGCTTCCTTTTTGGTAAGAGTATTAGTAGAGGGAGCGGGCTTTGTTACGGGCTTTTGGACAGAGGCAAGTTTTGCCGAGGGTTCTGTTCTGTTAACGATGTCTGAATTTTCTGGCTTCTTATTTGTCTTCTCGGCAGCATTATCTTGGTCTTGGCTCATGTTATTTGATTTTAGACCTTTTGATTTTCTCTTGTAGCAACATGGTTCCCTGGATTAAAGTTTCAGGCCTTGGGGGGCATCCTGGGACGTATACATCTACGGGTATGATTCCATCTATTCCTGGGAGAACATTATATGAATCAACGTATAAGCCACCCGTTATAGCACAGGCACCCATTGCTATAACGTACTTTGGTTCTGGCATCTGATCATATACCATTCTCACTCTCGGTGCCATCTTTCTATTCACCGTACCTTGCACTACTATTAAATCACATTGTCGTAAGGAGCCAAACGCTTCTATTATACCAAACCTTTCAACATCATATCTGGGACCCGACGCAGCGCCAAATTCCACACTGCAGCATGCAGTCTCAAGATGAACTGGCCATAATGACCAGACCCTTCCCCAATTAATAGCATATCCTAAAGGTTCATTCACTGCCTTTACCAAAACGTCACTGAGTTTGCTTACCATGACATTAAAATTAGTGGGATTTAATAGATCTTTAAACATTCTCCGTTTAATCCTCCTCTCTCTTCTTCACTTTGTTTGTTTGCATTTTGGATATTTAATATTGTCGAATTAGTGCAACATCCTCGTGCTGCTACCAGATCCCCTTTCTTCCTGACAAGAATAGAGCATACCCCATTGCAGCAAACATGATTCCTAGAAATGCCATCATGGGAAGTGTTGCAGCCCTAGGAAGAGAAAAAAGGGAGGCCCCCCAGGCATAAAGAAAAATTGCCATCACATCGAAGACCACGAACATGAGAATATAAGAATAATATTGCATCATAAAATGGGACCGGCCTTCACCACTCGGCATCTGGCCACACTCCATAGGGAGGAATTTCACTGGGTTAAATCTACGTCGCGGAGAAATTAGTCTCGAAATAACCAGTGCGGGAATAGCGGCCACTAAGCCAAAACCAAGCATATATAGAATTGGAACGAAATTAAGGACCGTTTCTTCAGCCAAGAGTACAGTTGCTTTCGGAAAATAATATAAAAATCTTGCTTTAGCCTTTTCTTAACATGGATTTGAAGAGCTGGCGCACCGCTAATCCGGGATTGTCCAAAGCAAGCTTTACCATTCTAGTTACAGTAAATTCTGCTCTAATAAAGTCCAAAAATTCTTTGGCCGACATATGCCTAACTATCTCTAACTCTCGATCCCACTCTTCATCGGACAAGGTCAACCACCTAGATTGAACCCTCAAGGCCGAATTAATTTTTGATTGAATTTTTTGTCTCCAAATCGTCTCATATTTGTACAACGAGCTCTTAACCGCACCTTGAGAAAGTGATTGAGCTCCTACTTTGCCTGCCAGCCGACCAAATTCAATGGCATATCTGATCCCTTCCAAGACTAAAGGGTTGGACTGACCTGCAGAATCTCCGACCAATATGAGTCTATCAGCAACCGTAGACTTTCTCGAACCCTCATTAGGTATAAACCCATAATGAAATTCTAGCGGTTGAATATTTTTTATTCTATCTAGAGGTCTTAATTTTTTTTCCAAGATCTCATTTAAACGGTGTATTGGATCAGCATAAGATTCTGGCCTCCCTATGCCAACCCCAATCCTTATTCGATTGTTAGATAGTGGAAATACCCAAGCATAACCGGCATCAGAATATCGTCTTCCTACCATTAGAAACCACGTTTCCTTATCCATACTGTCACAATAGCATTCATACTCTGCTCCAACACCGTACTTTTTCCAGGGGGTTGCTAGACCAAGCTTTCTTCCGACAAAGCTGCTAAAGCCGCTGGCATCGATGACCAGCTTGGCCTTTATCTCCAAATTGCCAAGGGGCGTTCTTACCCTGAGCCCTCTAATTTCATGCCTGAGATCAGAGAGCAAACCGTAAACGTGACTTCTTACCATTATTTTTGCTCCTGACTCCGCAGCAAGAGTTGCCAAATATTGGTACAGACCCCGAACATCAAGTACACATGATGCGAAGCCCTGTCCCTTGATGGTGACCTCATTTGATGGTGAAATGAGGGTAAAGTTTCTAATTGGGTTATACAACTTTTTTGGAATATTTAACTCCTCCATTTCTCTTATCCATGATACACCACTTGTCCTGATGTTATGAGCTATCGAGTCATCTTTCTCAAATAGAATAACTCTGCAACCCCCCATGGCTGCGGTATACGCTGCAGATAAACCTGCAGGCCCTCCGCCGACTATGGCAATATCGTATTCGTGCAACATAAAACTTCGCGTGATAGTATATTTATGTACACCTATATTTAGACTGAAACCAAAAAATCCTCAAGTGCATATGATAAAGATTATCTGCCAAAGTCTCGACATCTTGATTTAGATATGTATTTGGCAACTTGACTAAGGGATGAATAAATAGGTCAATTGGCGTCGCAAGATATTTCTATGGATCCTGCACGAACAATAATGAATCAATGGGTGAAATTGCAATCCATGAAGGAGATCTTGCTCCAGACTTTAGCTTTAACGACTATAAGGGTAACAAAACTAGCTTGTATGAAATGCGAGGAAGAAGGATCGTACTTTATTTTTATCCCAAAGACTTCACGCCCGGATGTTCCACAGAAGCCACTGAATTCGCCCGAGATCATGAATTATTTAGGGCAAAAGAAATTGACATCTTAGGGATAAGCCCCGACAATGAAGAATCACATGCTAAATTTAGAGAAAAGATGAATATTCCTTACCACCTTGTTCCGGATACGGATCTCACAATCTCTAAAAAATACGCAGTCTATGGTCCCAAGAGTTTTATGGGAAAAGAATATCTCGGGGTAAGCAGAACAACTTTCTTGGTCGACGAGAATGGAGTCATTCTTAAGATCTTCAAAAAGGTAAAGCCTTTAGGACATAGTAGCGAGGTATTAGGAGAATTTAAATAAATTGGCTACCTGAAGGGTTTGCAGGTATAAGCACAGGCGAATATCTAATACCCCTGAAGGTTCGGGAGAAATGGAAAACCGGCAATTAAGTTAAACCAATTTAGCTCAAGAATACAGCTCTTCTATTGCTGCATTAACCTGTCCCACGGGGACTTGGAAGAATTCGAAGGTTTCTTCTATATCGTTATCATCTGGCTTAATGTCCGTCCCTATGTTGTTAAAGAAGTCAGATGTTTTGCGAAGAAGCTTAGCCGCAAAAATATTCCATCTCACAAGATCCTTTGCAGGCTCATTTGATTGCAGTATAGAGACGAGGTCCGCAAAAGATGCAATTATTCCTACTCTAAACTTCTGTAAGTGTAATTTTATGGGGTCAGAGTCCGGAATGGAGGGGATTTTTAAGCATATTTTTAGCTGGTATTCGTCAAGATTCTTTGCAATTCCTAATGTGTTACCAAGAATATTGATGGTGCGCCGGCTTAGAGCGGCATCAATAGAGGTGCGCGCATAAATGCCTGGGAAACAGTCAATTGTGAAATTTCTTGTCGTAATCCCATCGCTTGACACCAAGCTACGACAAGGCAGATGACTGGATATAGATCTTTGGATTATGGCATGCAAAAGTCCTAGCATGATTTACAGTCCTCGCATAGAATACAATATAGATGAACTACATTTAGTTCTAAAAAAACCGATCAGAATCATCTGTATCTCTGAATAAATCCCAATAATAGAAACATCTAAAAGCATATAATAAATGCAGATCTCAGAATTTACTACACTATTTCAATGTTGCCAACTATTCTGAATACGATCGAACTAATTGATCCACATGTTCGAGAATCTTAATATGATGATCCTCGTCTACGATAATGCTAGTCAAAATTGATTTTATTTCAGACTTCTCAGTTAGTTCGAGGCATGACTGAAGCAGTTCTCTTGATTCCCTTTCTTCAGAAATAGATTTTTTTATTCCTTCAGATGTCAACCCTGCAGCACTACTTGCTCCCTCAATATCCGACATGATTCCTGATATATACTCTATATGCTTAAGTCCATCGCTAAGCAGAGTTCGAAAGTAGCTTCTTATCAGGGAATTCTGGACACTTCCAAGAAGTTCAATATAGTGTGCCAGTTCCTCGCGTTCTGCCTGATACTGAGCTTTAAGCAAACCATACAGTTTCTGGCTTTTTTCTAGCTCTTTAATGTGTGGCTCCACTAGTATACGCTAAGATGGTACCCAATATTAAAGCCGCTATCATGTATCTTAGACCCGTTATAGGCAAAAGACTTTGCTATTCTGCTTCCTTCCTGAGTCTTGCTAATTCAATGATTTTAGTCATACTATAGGTGCGGGAGATGGGATTTGAACCCACGAACCCCTAAGGGATAAGAGCCTCAGTCTTACGCCTTTGGCCAAGCTGGGCGACTCCCGCTTATCCTAAAAACCATTCAAGTCACCAATTTGAATATTACCACTATGATGAAAGAAAGGTCAATTGCTATTCATAAGGAAAACTGATAAATGAATAGAGACAATGAATCAGTCCAATAGTTTTTATAGACCTCGCGAGCGGTGACTTACGTATTATGTTAGTGCCTGTGAGATGCTTTACCTGCGGAAACCTAGTTGCGCACAAGTACGGAGAGTACACTAACAGAGTTAGAGGGGGCGAGGATCCAGCGATGGTTATGGATTCATTGAACATAAGGAGATATTGCTGTAGGCGGATGCTAATTTCTAGTGTTGAGACAATCTATCAGGTTATTCCTTATTATGAGGCTTTAAGAAGGAGAATGTCTGAAATTCAATCCGAAGTAGAGTAAGATCGTCAGCACAACAATTAGATCGTCTGATGCCATTAATCACTAAGCTCACTGGCAGAACAGTCTTTAACAGCAGAGGGAATACAACTGTCGAAGTTGATATAATTACAGATAACAAACATCTTGGGAGAGCCTGCGCACCATCAGGTGCAAGTGTAGGCAAACATGAGGCACAAAGTTTCCCGGATGATGACCCCAATAGAGCGATAAAGATATTTCAATCTAATGCAGACAGATTCATCGGTGCTGAAGCCTCTGATCCAAAAGCTATTTTCGAAATAATAAAGTCAATAGATGACACCCCCTCCTATAGCAAACTGGGTGGATCAGTGGCTTACGCATTAAGTATTGCTGCAGTTGATTCTGCATCAAAGGCCTTAGGTGTTCCGTTAGTTAATGTGCTGCGCAAGGAAAAACCCTTTAAAAATCCTTTCCCACTTGGCAATATTTTAGGTGGAGGTGCCCATGCTGGACCTGGTACTCCAGACATACAGGAGGTTCTTATTTGTCCTTTAGGAGCAAAGGGTATTACCCAAGCTCTGCAGATGAATTTCAAAGTGCACCTCGAACTCCGGCGGGTCATTGAAAGTGTGGATAAGAGTTTTACGTATGGCAGAGGAGATGAAGGTGCTTGGGCCCCTAGAACAAATAATGAAAAGGCTTTGGAACTTGCAGAGCAAGCCATAAAGAATTCTGGTTTCGAAATTGGCAAGGATATAGGTCTAGGAATAGACTTTGCAAGTTCTTCTCTATGGAACAATGACAAACTAAGTTATGAATATAAAAGAGAACAATCGTCGCGCAGTACTGACCAACAAATTGATTATGTCAATTCGCTAATTCAGAAATATGCTCTCATATATGTTGAGGACCCAGTTCATGAGGAAGACTTCCTAGGCATGGCTGAGCTAACGAAGAAAAATAGGAATTGTCTTGTCACAGGCGATGACATGCTAGTTACCAATAGAGATCGTGTCACCAAAGCTTCTAAATACGGTGCTTGTAATGGTGCTATATTAAAGGTCAACCAAGCAGGGACACTTTATGATGCTCTTCTTTTTGCGGATGAATGTGATAGAAAGGGACTAAAACTTGTGACCTCACACAGATCCGGAGAGTCGGTGGATTCACATATTTCTCACATCGCAATCGCCACCAAATCCAAGATGCTAAAGTCTGGAATACTCGGAGGTGAACGAGTCGCCAAATTAAATGAACTCGTTCGTCTTGCAGAGTATGATTTAATAGATGGAATGGCAGATCTGTCTTTTTAGCATGACTTTAGAGGACGAACAAGAGACCGAAAACGAGAACCCAAATGGGGAGCCAATGCTGCATGGTAGCCAGACTCCCAACGAAAATCCTGAACGACCTGAAAACGAGACTGATGCAGTGCAGCAAGATGATGACAGTTCTCAGATAGGCCATGCACAAGGGGAAGAGACCGATTACGCTTCTGAAACAGACAACCTCGAAAAAATGATTCTTTCCACGGGGATCCGTGTTGGTACTCCCGTTAGGACCAAATACATGTCACCATTCATAGTACGTGCAAATCCCGAAGGATTGTACATATTGGACATTAGCAAAACGCTCGCAAGAATAGATATTGCAGCCAAATTCATTGGGAGAGCAAACATTTCTAAGGTTGCGGTAACATCAGCCAGGGAATATGGGAAAACGCCTGTTCAGAAATTTTGCCAGGTGACCGGCGCTACGGGAATATTTGGGAGGTTTATGCCTGGCACGTTTACAAATCCCTCGCTGCCCAACTACATGGAACCGGAAATGGTTATTGTAACCGATCCTCAGGCTGATCAGCAAGCAGTAATGGAAGCAACGAGGGCAGGAGTAACTGTTGTTGCTATTTCAAATAGCGACAATGTGACTTCTCGAGTTGATTTGATTATTCCGGCTAACAATAGAGGGCGAAAGGCTTTAGCCACTGTCTATTGGCTGCTGGCGAGAGAGGTTCTGAAGAAGCAAGGAACCATTAGATCTGACAGTGAGATGAAGATACCAATAGAAGACTTCGAAACCAAACTAGTAGAGGAGGCACTGTGAATAAAGGGTTAAAGATAAGACACCCAGCTGTATCAGGCATATTTTATCCCAACAGTCCTTCTGAACTACGGCAGTTACTTGAGCAATCGTTTTTGAATAAGGATTTTGGGCCAGGCAGGATACCATCTGTTTCTACTCCAGTTCGGAAAGTATACGGTATAGTGTCTCCGCATGCTGGATATGCTTACTCCGGAAGCGTGGCAGCGAACGGATTCTTTCAAATTTCAAATATGGATTACGAGACCGTGATAATGATAGGTCCCAATCATTACGGTATCGGTAGTGGAGTTGCAACAATGCGACAGGCGTTGTGGAAGACGCCATTGGGAGACGTGGAAGTCAACACCGACCTTGCTGATACAATCTCCAAGGGCTCGGTAATAGACATAGATGAGTTCTCTCACAGCAAAGATCACTGTTTGGAAGTTCAGCTCCCATTTCTTCAGTTGATCAGAAGGAACAATGAATTCAAAATAGTTCCCATAATCATGATGCTACAAGACAAGGAAACGGCTGTAGAGATAGGCAGGGCAATAGCGCTAGCGATTAAGGAGAAGGGAACCCGAGGATTTCTCGTTGCATCTTCCGACTTTACTCATTACGAGCCAAATCCAGAGGCTCATAGGAAAGACAGCGAATTAATTGATGCCATAATCTCTTTGGACGTATCACTTTTTTACGACATTTTAGAGAGGCTTCACGTGTCTGCTTGTGGATATGGTGCAATTGCTTCAACAATGATAGCTGCGCGAGAACTTGGGGCAAGCAAAGGCGAGTTGCTCAAGTACGCAACTAGCGGCGATGTCACGGGAGATACGAATTCCGTTGTAGGATATGCCTCTATTCTTTTTATATGATTCTTACGAATCTGAGTCGCGCTTCTGCTCCTGCAAAAGTTGTGCTATTAGGTGAACATTTTGTAGTGTACGGTAGCCCGGCCATTTTGGGATCAATCGACAGGCGTATTAGGGTCTCTGCCCAAATAATCCGACCTCCACAAATTATCATTCGCTCCGATACCGGTTTTTCTGCATCTTTTGCAGCCAATAAGCTGGATGAGTGTGGAACAAATTTGTCTGAAGCACAAAAGTTTACGTATCCTTTGTATTTCGCCGCTCACGAGGTCATTAGTGGCTCTTTGAATGCTAAAGCTGCAAAATTGGGAGTTGAAATCGATATCCACTCAGATATTCCTTATGGTATTGGGCTGGGGTCATCGGCAGCATCTTGCGTCGCAACCGTTGCCGCTGTGGGATCTCTTTTTCTAAAGCGAGATAGGCATTGGATATTTACGAGGGCACATCGAGCGGAAAGACTTATTCACAAAAGCTCTTCGGGTGGAGATTGCTATGTTTCAACATTTGGGGGTCTAATTTACTACATTAGAAATGGAAAAAACAGAAAAATTAAAACAAGAAGAAGTGTGTCTATGATATTGGTAAACACCGGTATCAAACATTCGACCAAGGCACTTGTATCCCTTGTAGAAAATTTTCGAAATCAAAATACTTCCTTATTTGACGATTTAGCAAACTCTGCAACTCATATATGTGATCAAGCAGCTTTGGCGTTAACTGAGGACAATCCAATCAAGTTAGGAAGACTGATGAGCAGAAACCAGAGACTTTTGGAAACCCTTGGTGTATCCACTGTAGAAACCGATAACCTAGTTAGATATTGCTTAGATAGTGGAGCATATGGAGCAAAGCTCACGGGAGCAGGCGGCGGGGGAAGCGTAATTGCATTGGTACCAGACGAATACAAGACAGAGTTTGAATACAAATTGCTCGAAAAATACTCATACCAGTGTATTCCAGTTCAGATCAAATCATATGGGCTTATGAAATACTAAACTTTAAAATTAATCAGGATTAAGCCCTTCAAGTATGAAACCCTATGAGAAGAAAATTAGCATTAATTAAAATGGGAGGATCAGTCGTAACTTTCAAAGACAGGCCTCTGTCTGCAAATAACGCCGCAATTAGTGGAATTGCACGGGTGATAAGTTCGCTGAAGGAAATTCCCATAATCCTAGTACATGGGGGAGGCTCCTTTGGTCATTACTGGTCGGTAAGGTACGGTATGCATACAAAGCCTGCTCGCTATGACGCTCATGGAATATCAATTGTGCATCAATCAATGATAGCCTTAAATCAGATCATAATTGGTTCTATGATAAAAAATGGAGTGAACCCGTATACAGTTTGTGCTATGTCTTTGATCAACCACAATATACCGCTTAAAGTGAAGATCGACCAGATGTATGCTATGGCACGGACAGGGATAGTGCCTGTAACTTTTGGCGATGTTATTCATATAAGCGACGGCAAATATTCTATTCTTTCAGGAGATGTCATAATGACTTTTATTTCGAAAATATTGAATCCTTCGAAAGTGATCTTTGCTGTAAATACCGAAGGAATATACAGAAATATGGAAGAAAAACAGACAATTCACGAGGTAACAGGTTCCAAGGTCATAGATGCTGGGCTATTTGGGAATGCACGAGAACAGACCCCCACTGACATTACAGGCGGAATGCGAAGAAAGGTGGAAGAAGCATTAAAGATTTCATCAAAAGGAGTAGAAGTGATGATCGTTAACGGACTAAAGCCTGAAAGAGTAACTCAAGCCGTGCAGTTTGGGCCGGAAAATTTTGAGGGCACAGTCATTAGGGCTCGAAGTCGGAGGTCCGGGAGAATGAGATGATGAGGAAGAGGTCTTTCGCTCACGTATCTGAAATTGAAACCATAAAAAATAGGAAAAAGGATGGAATAGCAATACCTCTTAAACGAGGAGCACAGGCGAAAACATCATCAACATATCTCGAATATGTGAGATTTGTACACAATGCGTTACCAGAACTTGACTACTCTGAAGTTGATAGCTCATCTTTTTTCATGAATCGAACGTTTTCTGCTCCCCTCATTATTGATTCTATGACAGGAGGAACTTCAGAAGCTAGAAAAATCAACCAGAGGTTAGGAAAACTCGCACAAGATCACAATATACCGATGGGTTTGGGCAGTCAGCGAGCTGGCCTCAAAAGTGAGGAACTTGCAGCAACATATTCTATTGCAAGAAAAAATGCTCCTGATGCCTTTCTCATAGCAAATATTGGTGGAGCCCAGCTTTCCAAGGGACTTACTACGGGTGAAGTCAAGAAAATTATCGAAATGATTCAAGCGGATGCCATCGTAATTCATCTTAATCCACTACAAGAGCTCATTCAACCTGAGGGCGAACCGAAGTATACTGGGGTGCTTGCAAAAATAGTTGAACTTGTTACAGAAATTGACTTGCCTGTAATGGTCAAGGAGGTAGGTGCTGGGATCTCGCCAGAGGTGGCAATTAGACTGGAGACGGCTGGAGTCTCTGCGATCAACGTAGCAGGTTCTGGTGGGACCAGCTGGGCAGGAGTTGAAAAAATAAGGGCAGTTGCTGCAAAAAATAAGATAAAGATTCATCTTGGTGAGTTGTTTTGGGATTGGGGAATACCTACGGCTATTAGTCTGATCCAAGTCAAGAGAGCCGTAAAGAAGACTCCCATAATCGCATCTGGAGGCTTGCGCAATGGGCTTGAGGTTGCCAAATGTATTGCTTTGGGAGCAGATATGTGCGCAATGGCCTACCCTTTTCTGAAGGCTGCGGCCCAATCAACGGACAGCTTGTTCCGTTACATGAACTTGATCCTGGCTGAACTTAAAGGTACAATGTTTCTTCTTGGTTCTAGAAACATTGAGATGTTAAGAGGGTCAAAGTATAAGATAACAGGAGCTCTAGCAGATGAGGTCAATGAGGAATGAACCTAAACACCATACGAAACGATTTGGAAAATACTGCCGGACGGGTAAATGAATTTATTCTGTCTTACCTTGAGGGGAGTCCGAAGGAACTCTATTCCGCATCATGTCACTATATCTCAAGTGGAGGTAAGAGACTCCGGCCGTTTATTGTATTGAAATCCTGTGAACTTTTTGGCGGAAATTCAGCAAAAGCTATGCCGGCTGCAGCAGCAGTAGAACTCGTACATAATTTTTCCCTCGTTCATGACGATATCATGGATAATGACAAAATGCGGCATAACGTTCCTACTGTACACTCCTCTTATGGCATACCGTTGGCTATTTTAGCAGGTGATATTCTGTTTTCAAAGGCATTTCAGCTGTTATCAGTAGTAGGACTGAAAGAAGGTATAAGTGATAAATCCATATCTGAAATGGTAAGCAGACTGTCTACAGCCTGCATTAACGTGTGTGAAGGACAGGCCTTAGATATGAATATGACATATGAAAATGAAAAGTCTTATTCTCAAGCAGACTATATCAGAATGATAGAAAAGAAAACTGCGTCGTTGTTCGAACTTTCATGTTCACTCGGTGTCTTGTCAGCAAATACCCACTCGAAATCTGATCTTGATAGATTATCTGTTTTTGGGCAGAATACCGGCATTGCATTTCAGTTGGTCGATGATCTCATCGGAATATCAGGAGATCCAAGGGTTACGGGAAAAGCGGTGGGGAACGACATAAGAGAGGGAAAGAAAACTTACCCAATAGTACTGGTGCTAAGAAAAGCGGATCCACAGGAAAGAATTAAAATTTTAAAAGTTTTCGGTTCTAAAAACACGGCTGACAGGGAACTTGAGGAAGCTATAAGCATTATATCAGATCTGGGAATTGAGGAGGAAATTAGAACTTTAGCAGAGTCGTACATCTCGCAGGCTTTAAAAACATTGGATGTCTATGACGACTCAGAACCAAAAAAAGCACTTCAAACAACTGCAGATTTCATTGCTAAGCGGAGTTTGTAACGGAAATGATTCTAGATCAACGATCGATGGAATCAATAAAGGTGGTTGCTCTTCAAAACGCGGTGGAACATAATGGCAAGGCAAAAGCTGAATCTGTAACTGGAAAAGTGGCTGCATCTAATCCAGAATTTCGTTCTAATCTGAAAAATATTCTCCCAACAATAAGAGAAACTGTTATGGAAATTAATGCTTTATCCTTAGCTGAACAAAGGTTACTGCTCGAGAGATTAAGAGAATCAATAGTCACTCACACAGTTGATCCAATTGAGTCGTTGCACAGAAGTTCTTCCCCTGTACTTCCTGAATTACTAAATGCATCTTACGGAAGTGTGATAACAAGATTTCCCCCTGAGCCGAACGGGTATCCTCACATCGGACATGCCAAAGCCGCAATAATTGACGAATATTACGCTAGAACATACGGTGGAAAGCTGATTCTACGATTTGACGATACTAATCCATTAAATGAAAAACCAGAATACTATGAATCATTTATTCTTGCACTTGAGTGGCTCAATGTCAAACCCGATATAGTTAAGAATACATCTGATGATATTGAAATTTTATACAAATATGGAAAAAAACTTGTTTTAGATGGCTTTGGATATGTCTGTACTTGCAATCAAAAAAAAATCCACGAACTCAGATCAGCTGGCGTTGAATGCGGTTGCCGTATGGACACGCAGCGGTCGGGTGATCTTGTCAACGAATTCTTCAGAGGTAAATTCGATCAGAACGAAGCAATAATCAGGTACAAAGGTTCGATGTCGGACTCTAATACTGCAATGAGAGACCCTACTCTTTTTAGAATAATTAAAGGGAATCATCCTCGACTAGGAAATAAATACAATGTATGGCCTACGTATGATTTTGCCGCTCCAATAGAAGACAGTCTAGACGGCGTGACACACGCATTCAGGACCAAAGAATATGAATTGAGAAATGCTGTCTACTTCGCGATTCTCGAAAGGTTAGAACTGCGTAAGCCAATCATGATGGAGTTTTCGAGGTTGGAATTTAGAGGACTTCCTGTTTCAAAAAGAAAGATAAAACCTTTGATCGAAAGTGGTATTGTTAAATCGTGGGATGATCCTAGGCTACCTACACTGGCAGCAATGAAAAGAAGGGGTTTTGTGCCCCAAGCCATAAGAAAATTCGTCCTTTCATTAGGTATGACCCTTGCTGAAACCAAGCCTCCATTTGAATCTCTTGAGGCTTTTAACCGAAAACTAATTGAACCCGTGAGCATTAGGGTTTTTTTTGTTAAAGACCCAGTTGAGGTTATTATTCTAGGTGCCTCGCCTCGTGAAATTATCTTAAGGAATCATCCGAGTCTTGACCTTGGATCACGCAAAATTCAAGTCTGCTACTCTGTTTATATTTCCCAGGCTGATGCGATAGGACTATCGCCCGGTAACGAAATGAGGTTGATTGAATTGTACAATATTCGAATCGATGATATCAAAAAAGAAAGAGAAAAGCTGACAATTGTCGGGTCGTATTCAGGTGATGAAATCAAACCGGACGTGGCAAAGATTCAATGGGTGGCTAAAGATGACGCTCGCGCGTTCGAAATCCTCATACCTAAGGAGCTTTACTTAGGTGAAAACTATAATGTTGATAGTCTTGAGATCTGGAAGGGAGTCTGTGAGTCATATGCAGATGGGCTGAAGCCAGATTCTAAGGTACAATTCGTGAGAATGGGTTTTTGTAGGATTGATCACTCTGGGTTGGCAATTTATACTCATAGATAGGTAAGCAGCAATATGAAAATAGCCAGAATAAAGGACATCTTAGCAGGGGAAACATATGCCATTCTATCTAATGATGCAGGCAAACTGATCACAAGATCAGAAATACAAGAACAAACCGGAATACCTCTTCCTCCCACAGTCAAGGATTTCATATTTAATGACTGGACAAACGAAGTAATGGCATATCAAAAAGACC
>JAREAJ010000051.1 GCA_029240395.1 Nitrososphaeraceae archaeon | reverse complement strand
TAATCCTTCAACATATCCCAAATGCAAAACTATTTGTTGTTGGTAACGAGCCTCCCCCATCTATTCTCTCCTTGAATCTAAAAAAACAGACCGAAGTCACTGGATTAGTTGAATCCCTCATACCCTTCTACAGAGTCGCAGACGTAGTTGTTTGTCCTCTCAGGATTGGAGGTGGGATAAAGGTAAAAATTTTGGAAGCAATAAGTGCTGGAAAAGCTATAGTTAGCACGTCCGTCGGAGCGCAAGGACTGGATCTCTCAACCTACAAGGCAGTAACGATTGCCAACGGTGTTATCCCTTTTGCCAATAGCGTAATTCGACTTCTCCTATATCCGGAGGAGAGAGCTAAACTAGAGCGCGAGGCACTGGCATATGCTAAGGCCCTTCCGACATGGGATCGAGCTTCATCAGGATTCGCAAAATGCTATGAAGAAATGGCCGACCTCTAGAAGCAAGAATACTGATGCTTAGTCTACTAGTTACTTAATCATGTCATTGCAATCTAATTGTGCCTTTCTTTGGGGTATATATTATATAATAGTGAACTCCATTGAGAAGGAACCTTAGCCATGAATAAAGTTTCAATCTCTATCGCTTTATTGATTGCCTCATTGATCCTCCTCATAATTTACGGAGCCGACGTGCTGATCGCATCCGTTTCCTCTGAAGAGGGGGTAAGGGGAATAGGCTTTTTGCCGTTCGGAGAGCAAGTTCGAGGAATCGTATTTGGAGCAATCCCTGTGATAATGTCGATAGTAGCATTCATAATTGCTAGAAAGGTGACTTCGAAAGCAGTATCAATATTGCTTATTGTTAATGGCGGATTGATAATTGTAGGTATTGTCGTGACTATGATGCAAGCAGGCCCATCTGCAGATACAGGGGGAATGCAGCGGACCGTTGGCTTTACTGCTGCACTTGGAATATTGCTGATTGCACTTGGCGCGTGGAAGGCTTTTCGGGATAAAAGAGCCCACAGAAACCAAACACAATCTTAATTCTTTGTCTTACTTTTTGCCCGACATAATAAATTAGGAACCATTTATCAAGTATTATATTTAGTTCAAATTCTTACAACAGGAGGGGAAATAGCAAAAATTACAAAGACAAACCTTCCTTACCACTTTCTTCCTGCGATCTGACGTATATTGTAATAGAGGTACTGCTGAGCGTATCCAGAGTATTTACCAAAGTATTCTCTTGCGCTCTTTGAAACAGTTCTATATTCAAGGGCTGTTATTTTTTGGAGTGTTTTTCCGTTGTGTACCCGAGAACTTTGGTTATTGTTAAATAACCATCCGTAGTTCTGATATAACACTCTGGCCATCCAAACATCTATAGGAAAGGAGTTGAGTTTCTCCAGAGAAAATAGTAGTATACAATCAGCAATTTTGTAACCAATTCCATAGACTTTCAGAAGCTCATCTTTAGCTTCCTCATAATCGAGTCTCAACAGATGACGTGCATCTAGGCTTCCATTGACAACGCTTTCGGCGATAGCTTTAACGGCTTTAGTTCTATATCCCAGCCCGCACCGAAGTAGCTCATGCTGGGAAGCTGTGTTTAACCGTTCAACTGACGGAAAAGTAAAGAACTCATTTCCATCGACAATTACCCTATTCCCAAAATTTTGACAAAGATTCTTCAGCATCCTGCGAATCATGGGGATATTAGTATTACTTGCACAAGCAAAGGAAACCATACATTGAAAAGGTTCTTGGCGCATAAGACGCAGTCCCGGATATTTATTTATTGATTCGGATACAAGCACATCATTGTCAAAACTAGAGAAAATATCGCTCAAATTATCGTTAAGCCGGAAAACATGTCGCTCCCAAGACTGGAACTGAGGATAAGAGGAGAAGTGCATTTCGAGATTGTTAGTAACTTTGTTAGATTTACTTCCTCCAGACGGAATCTGGGAACCGGAAATGAATAGCTTTAGGACATGATCTCCATATATTCCGTACCATGAATTATCACGCTTCTCCCACAAAAACGTCTGACCGCTATTGATACTAATTACGGGGTCGAAAAAGGGATATTCGTATGGGCGGGCGTATGAGGTGTGTTCTGACAAAACTAACTGTCAACTCTCATTTACTTAAATTAGCTCCAAGACACTATGGTAGATTCGGAGCCTCCTGTTTTACTTTTTTTAGGTCGTGTAGCAAATCCTGAATTATTTTTGGGATTTCCTTTCTCGCACAAGCTAAGCAAATTTGCTGCAGAGACAAGGGGTACGCGAAATATTTTTCGCCCAAACTAATATCTTTTTTACAAGAGACACATTTTTTTATCTTATATGGATCGGTATTCTTGGTTATCAGATACAGAAACTATGAAGAACTTGTGTAATTTATGCATTCTATTTCTTCCATAATCATATTTCGCCACGAGACAGTAGCAAGCATATGTATAACTCATTAAAACTCTATAAGTTCCCCCGCATTAGGTGCCTTTGCCTCGTATCCATATTTCTCACTGATTTCTTCTGCAAATTTGGTACAGGAAGGCCCATCGCCATGGACTGTTAGAACTTTGGGGTTGCCTTTTACCCGATCAAGTATCTCGAACAACTCACTTCGACTGTTATGTCCTGAAAACTCAAAACGCTTTACATCTGCTAGGCATTTTCTCTCCCTGCCGTCAAATATCGTAACCCTTTTTTCGAGAAGCATCTTACCCGGTGTCCCCTCGCCCTGATATGATACTATCGCAATACCGTTACGACTATCTTTTGCAATTTCCTGAAGGTAAAACACTGCAGTACCTCCTACCAGCATTCCTGCGGGTGAGATTATTACACACGGCTCTTTTACGATCCTTTTTCTCCTACTCCAGCCACTAACCCATTCTGCCTCTGTTATTGCTTTCTTAAAAATTTCAGGATCCCTTAGAAATGTTGGATGTTTCATCATAATCTCATTTGCCTTAAGGGCCATCCCATCCATGACTATTTTGTGAGGAAAGTTATAAGTTTTCAGAACACAAGCTATTTCCTGTGCCCTTTCTACGGAGAAGGCCGGAATAAATAGCGTTCCTTTACGCTCTATCACTTCATACGCATATTCCAATAGATCAGTCTCAGACTGCTCGCGAGGAGTTTGTTCTGTTTGTGAATAAGTACTCTCAATAATCATCAAATCTATATCTTCAAAATTCAAATCTGCTGGCCTTAGGAGCTTCGAACCTCTTGTATTTATGTCCCCTGTATAGAATAGTCGCTTTTTGTCGTGTTCAACAATCACCGTTGCACCCCCTAAGATATGGCCAGACTCATGTAATGTTACCCTTACGTCATTCATTTTATACGTATCTCTGTACTCCAATTTCCTAGAATGGTTCAACATTGTAACAAGATCAAGATATTCAAATGGTAAATAAAAGCCAGAAATCTTGATCATATCCTCAATGAGTAACTGCGACAGCTCAAAAGTTGGAAATGTACCCAGAACTTGCACTTCCGTAGATTGTGATAGGAAGAGTGAAGGAACAAATCCTGAATGATCCAAATGAGCGTGACTTATTACAACAGCATCAACATCCTTTGGTTTAACATGCATAGGAAAAATGGGCTCTCTTTTCAGGAGAACTCCATAATCCATTAGAATATTAGTATGATCTGCGTTTACCAGGAATGCCGATCGGCCGACCTCTCTCGCCGCACCCAGAACAGTTACTTTCATGCTCAGAAATTTATGTATTGGTAAATATTTTAAGTCTTTTCATTATCAACTTAATCATTTATTACCTGGTCAATCACAATTCGCTGCTGTCAGTGAATATGATTTCCCATAACCTGGCCTTTGACTGCATTTCAGAATTAGGAATAGCCAATTCTTCATGAAATTTAAATCCGCACTCATCTAAGACGTCTTCAAAGTCATAGTGCTGATATGGAAGATTAAGAATTTCTTGCCTTGCGCAATTTAAGAGGGCAGACCTTATAGCGTTATATTTCGAAGGTCTGCAGTATACATACCATAGGTTATGAGCGGTTCGTAATTTGAATAAATCTTGGTGGATCCTGTTGGATATTTTCGTATAATACCTATTCATTATCTCCGTATTTACATCATCCCACGAGGGCGTTCTCCAGGATGCGACTCTCTGAAATCCATGGCCATCAAACTCAGCATTTAAACTGAGGCCTTGGTCTAGGGTAGTAATTATCACATCACTTTTGGCTGCTACTCTGTCCCTATAATCGACGCCAGGTTCCATCCAGCCAACAAAGATAACATCGTATCCTTGGTCGATATTCCATTGAGCGTCTGATATTTCAATGAACTGGGGTTTAGGTTGACTGCAAGCGTAAAAAATCTCTGCGTTTTTCTCGACTCCGACTGCGTTTGGAAGGTATTCTCTGACCTTTTCGAGGAAGTCACCATACCCGCACCCGACATCCAGGTACCGCGGATTACTTGAAATGGCTTTTGCAATTGAAACTATACGAAGAACATCAATCTTCCTATATGCAAAATATGTTCCGCAAAGAAAGGGGAAACTAAAACGCTCGTGGTAAGGAGAAACGGCGTACTCCCTGAACGTATTGAGAGACGTAATTGCTTTCCGTATATCTTCAGTTTTGAATGGCATTCAAAATGTTCTATTTCTAAAGTACCTATTACTTTCACCCTTAAAATGATTATCATATCAGTAACTGACATTTCAACTAAGCCCAATCTTTCATCCATAATTGTCATGTTTTCGTTTCATTCAAATTTTACTTCCCATAGCCTGTCGACTTTATTTGATAGTGAAGGCAGATCCTCCATGTAGTGGAACCCGCATTCATCCAGAATTGATTCAAAATCAAACCGTCTCCTTGATGATGCCTCTTTTTCAATGGCCACTGATGACTTTAAACCAGCAACCACCTGATTAAATACGCATGCTCTGGCGTAGATATACCAGAGATTATGAGCTGAACGCAACTTGGTTAACTGATATTGTTTTTGATCCGATTGAAGAGTCGATGAATAATATTTGTTCATAAGCTCCGTATTCACGTCTATCCAAGACGGCGTTCTCCACCAAGCTACTCTCTTAAATCCAAACTCCTCGTATTCGCAGCTTCCATAAACGCCACATTGTCCTCCTTCATCAAAAGTTGTGATTATACAATTAACAAGTCTAGCAACATGCTTCCTAAAATCTACTCCAGGCTCCATCCAACCGACGAATGCCACATCATAGGATTTATTTTCTATCCACTCAATCGCAGTCGAATGAATATAATCAGGTCTCGTCTTTCTAAAAGCATAAAATATATTTCCTTCCTTTTCGACCCCTACTGCATTTGGAAGGTATTCTCTGATCTTTTCGAGGAAGTCACCATATCCACACCCGACATCTACGAAAGTTGGTCGACTTGAAACGGCTTTTGCAATATTGGTGAGCCTAATAATATCAACCCAGCGATAAGTAAAATAAGTGCCAGCAAAAAATGGAAAGATATAACGCTCGTGAAAAGGTCTATTGCTATTGGAGATAAAATTTCTATACCTTAGGTATGCCTCTTGTAATTCGTTAATCTTAAACGGCATCTGTAAAGCCACCTTTTTATGTGGTAGTTGTTCTCTTAGAACAGATAACAAACAAGCATAATCTGTACATCATCGAATCAAACGCCGGGATTAAAAATAAAATTGTAGCTCTTTTTTCAATAATTGTATTCACCTTAAGGAAATCAAAAGGCTTATTAACCTTTGCCAAGTAGCTTGGTAGCATGGTTAGGAAATTTGAAGAGTGGTGGAATACTGTTCCAGCGGACTTAAAAGAAAAAGCTCGAAGAGGCGATGAATCAAATAAGCC
>JAREAJ010000009.1 GCA_029240395.1 Nitrososphaeraceae archaeon | reverse complement strand
GTGTATATTCTATTCCCGAACCTGTAATTTAAGTACGCCTCAAAACCATAAGACTTGGTTTTATTCAGATCGAGAATTCTTTCATTGTCTTCCAAAATATCATGTAGAATCGCAGAACCAATTTCGACACTCGTGATATTGCGATTAACGGACTTGTAATGCCTCACCACTTCAGCTGCTACAGGCCAGGTGTGAGTCTCCAGAAAAGAAGAAGTGCCGTCTTCTCTCTTAACTCCCGCGTGGACCTCTTGAACGACTTCCATTGCACCTTTTATAAAGTCATCTATTCTAAGTCGCGCTTTATTTTCCAGATACGACAAAAATTCCTCGCTACTGAGGGCTTGAGTGGGTGCTTCCATAATAATTAGATGAAATCCGTTGAAGAAAAGGATTACCCTAGAGGACTAGCTCTCCAACACAAATTATTGGATAGAGAAAAATATAATCGATAGCAAGTACAGGATTGCTTTAAGCCTCTAAAGTAAATAAATAAAAAGACTTGTTATTTTTATTTTATGTAGTGAGTAACAATATATGTTCGTAGTGATAAACCTCTGCTCCATTGTCCAACAAAGGCAGCTTTATACTAGCTGACAATGTATATCGGCCAAGTGGTGATCAACCAGAGGCAATTGACAAACTATCAAATAGTATGATGAACGGTGGAGGCAGTGATATTTGTCAGACTCTGCTGGGAGTGACGGGAAGTGGGAAAACATATACAATTGCAAATGTTATATCTCGACTAAATAAAAATACGCTGGTTATTTCACATAATAAAACTTTGGCTGCGCAATTGTATACCGAATTCAAGGAATTCTTTCCAAGGAATAACGTCGGTTATTTTGTGAGTTTTTATGATTACTATCAGCCTGAAAGTTATTTACCTCAAACTGATACATATATTGAAAAAGACACCGAGGTTAACGAAAAGATTGAGAAGATGAGATTAGAAGCCACAGCCATGCTATTGTCTGGAGATCCTACTATAATAGTATCAACGGTTTCATGCATTTACTCACTTGGCTCCCCTGCAGAGTGGGAGCAGAGCGCATTAACATTGGCTACCGGAATGAAAATCGACAGAAAGGTCTTGATTCATAATTTAATTGAGTCTCGTTACGAACGAAATGACTTTTCACTTAAGAGCGGTGCTTTTAGAGTTAAAGGTGACACGATAGATATCATACCAGGCTACTCAGACGACATTGTTAGAATAGCACTCTTTGGAGACGAAATAGAAAAGATTACAATACATAGCGCCACAGATATGATAACAAAAAGAGAAGCCGGCTCAATAAAGATATTCCCGGCCAAGCATTATATCCTACCTGATGCGGCAAGGTCATCAGCCATAGACTCCATCAAAGATGAGCTAAATCAATGGTTGCCTCAATTGCCCGGCGACCTCGAAAGACAGAGGCTCGCGTCTCGCACAAGATACGACATTGAAATGATAAAGGAGCTAGGATACTGTTCTGGCATTGAGAATTATTCACGACATTTGGATGGCAGAGCACCCGGACAACCACCATACTGTTTACTCGATTTTTTTGGAAAAGATTTTCTTTTAGTGGTAGATGAGTCACATGTAACCATCCCACAGCTACATGGTATGTATAACGGAGATTTTACAAGGAAAAAAATGCTAGTTGACTATGGCTTCAGGTTACCAAGTGCATTTGATAATCGTCCCCTTAGGTTCGACGAGTTCAAAAAATACTTGAGAAATGTTATTTTTGTATCTGCAACGCCCGGTCCTTTTGAGCTTAAGCAGAGTTCACAGATTGTTGAACAGCTAGTGCGTCCAACAGGTCTAGTTGACCCTGAAGTGACGATTAAAGGAACACAGAATCAGATGCACGAACTAATCCGCGAAGTCTCCATCAGATCTAGACGAAACCAACGAACTCTTATCACAACTCTAACCAAGAGAATGGCAGAGGACCTTGCCGAATATTTGGCCAAGAATGGAGTCAGGGTCAGGTACATGCACTCGGAAATTGAGGGATTGGAACGAACGGAATTAATCAGACAGCTACGGGCAGGTGAGTTTGATGTTTTGGTGGGAATAAATCTGCTTAGGGAAGGATTGGATATTCCGGAGGTTTCATTGGTAGTTATCCTTGATGCAGATAAAGAAGGATTTTTGCGAAATACTACAAGCCTTATCCAGACTTTTGGCCGAGCTGCACGAAATATTGATGGGAGCGTGGTTATGTTCGCTGACAATATCACCGATTCGATGAAAAATGCAATCGCCGAAACTACCAGGCGCCGCAAGAAGCAGATTGAATATAATACTGCCTTCAAAATAACTCCTCGATCAGTTGTGAAGCCAGTCCCGGAAAGCGTACAAGAAATTTACGGCAATGAGAGGCCAAGTGATATTGAGACCATAAACAGCATGACAAGATCGGATTTACTGGCCCTGGCTTTGCAGACCGAATCTACTATGAAGAAGTTTGCTGAGGAATTAGACTTTGAAAATGCTATAAAATATAGGCAGAAGCTGGCACGAATAAAGAAAATCCTTGGAGAGGAGCAGGCTTTGCAGGTTACTTGAAAGATATGCACGACAAATTGATTATAAGGGGAGCCCGTCAGCATAATCTTAAGAACCTTAACCTGGAGATTCCCAAAAATAAGCTTGTAGTAATTACAGGACTCTCGGGATCGGGCAAGTCAACTTTAGCATTTGACACTATATACGCTGAAGGTCAAAGACGTTACGTTGAGTCACTCTCTGCATACGCTAGGCAATTCCTTGAATTAATGGAGAAGCCAGATGTTGACTCTATTGACGGTCTATCTCCTGCAATATCGATTCAACAAAAGACAACCAACAAGAACCCTCGTTCGACTGTTGGCACTGTGACGGAAGTGTATGATTACCTTAGGTTGCTATTCGCTAGAATAGGGGTCCCCTATTGCTTCGTATGCGGTAGAAAAATCACAAGCCAATCGGCAGATTCAATAACTGACTCGATCTTGAGATTAGGGGAAAATAAAAAAACACTGATTTTAGGTCCCGTGGTTCGGGGAAAAAAAGGAACTTACGAAAAGTTATTTCAACAATTAAAGCAAGACGGATATGCACGTATCCGGCTTGACGGAAAGATAATCAATTTAGATGTTGGGAACGAAGACAACTTGGAACACACAGAACCGAATAACAAAAAAATAATTAGCCCTTCTTTCCCGACCCTCGACAGACAAAAAAAACATACGATAGAGGTAATTGTTGACAGGCTAAGACCATCGTCAGAGGAGAGAAGCAGACTATTTGAATCAGTTCAAGTAGCTTTGAAGGCTGGAGACGGGACTATGATTGCTCACTTTGTAGACGAAAATGATGAGAAGCTATACTCGCAACGAAATGCATGCCCAAAATGCGAGGTGAGTCTGGGCGAAATGGAGCCTCGAAGCTTTTCATTCAATTCACCCTTTGGAGCCTGCAAGGAGTGCAACGGTTTGGGCATAAGAACAGAATTCGATCCCGAGCTAATTATTCCCGATGCGTCAAAGAGTATACTAGAAGGTGCAATTAGACCATGGTCAGGATATTTTGCTTCATTTAGGTCATCAATGTTACGAGATGTGGGAAAGAGAATGGGTTTCACACTAAATATGCCCATCTCAGAAATGACTCAAAAGCAGTTGAACACAATCCTTTATGGAACAGAAGAAAATATTCGTTTCAAATATCAATCTAAGCACTCCGATTCAAGCTGGGAGTATAGCGGATCATTTGAAGGAGTAATTCCGAACTTGGATAGAACATACAGGGAAACAGAATCGGAGGCCAAGCGAGAAGCCCTTCAGGAATTCATGAGGGAACGAAAGTGTGAAAGTTGTAATGGGCGAAGACTAAAGGATGAGGCGCTCTCCGTTAAGATAAATGATAAATCCATAATGGATATTTGCGACCTGCCTATTGATAAATGTAAAATATTTTTTGAAACATTAGAACTAAACGACACAGAGAGATACGTTGCTAGGACAATACTTAAGGAAATAATGGCTAGATTAGAATTTTTGAACAATGTAGGTCTGGGATATCTATCATTAAATAGGAGTACTTCAAGTCTTTCTGGCGGCGAATCCCAGCGGATACGCCTTGCTACGCAGATAGGTTCCAACCTAACAGGTGTCCTATACGTTTTGGACGAGCCTACAATAGGGCTGCATCAAAGGGATAACGCCAAGCTAATCGATACTTTGCGAAAACTGCGCGACCTCGACAATACTCTAATCGTGGTGGAACATGATGAGGAGGTCATTCGCAGTTCAGATTGGATTGTGGATATTGGTCCGGGTGCCGGGATCCACGGTGGAAAAGTCGTTGCAAGCGGACATATAAACAAAGTCTTGGAAAGCAACGACTCCATTACCGCTGCATACCTTAGAGGTGAGAGATCGGCATTACGACAAAAGGAAAGAAGGAGGGAAATACACAACTGGATCAGGGTTAATGGAGCAAAACAAAATAACTTAAAGTCCATAGACGTTTCCTTCCCGGTTGGTTGCATGACTGTTGTCACAGGAGTATCAGGTTCCGGAAAGTCAACCCTTGTGAATGACATATTGTTCAAGGCATTGTCAAAACACTTTTATGATTCCAAAGAGGTCCCTGGAAAACATGAATCCATTTCAGGATTACAATATGTTGACAAGATAATCGGAATAGACCAGTCTCCGATTGGAAGAACGCCTAGGTCAAATGCAGCAACCTATGTTAATGCGTTTACGCCAGTTCGCGAATTGTTTGCGAAGACCCCCCGAGCAAGAGAACTGGGATACAGGGCTGGAAGATTCTCCTTCAATGTTCCAGGTGGCAGATGTGATGCATGTGAAGGCGCAGGAGTAAAGAAAATTGAGATGCAATTCCTGCCAGACGTCTTTGTGAAATGTGACGAATGCAAAGGAGAGAGGTATAATTCGGAGACCTTACTAGCTAAGTTCAAAGGAAAATCAATTTCCGATGTATTATCTATGACAGTTGAGGAAGCTCTATTGTTCTTTCAGAATATACCAATCATAGAGAGGAGACTAAAAACATTGAGTGATGTAGGCCTAAACTACATCCACTTAGGTCAGCCGGCGACCACGCTGTCAGGGGGAGAAGCGCAACGGATTAAACTCGCCGCGGAACTGTCAAAAAAGGACACAGGAAATACGTTATATGTACTTGATGAGCCTACTACTGGACTTCATTTTGCAGATGTGGAAAAGCTGTTATATATTCTCGACAGGCTGGTCGAAATGGGAAATACGGTTATTATCATAGAGCACAACCTTGACGTAATAGCTAGCGCCGATTGGATAGTCGATTTAGGGCCCGATGGAGGCGAAGAGGGGGGTAAAGTCGTTGTATCCGGCACCCCTTCGGAACTTACAACATGCTCACACAGCTATACAGCAGGTTACTTGAACTCCAAGCTGAAGATTCACCAAGTATTACAAACAGATTGAAACGACCAATGTCATCTTTCTCCTCCCCAAACGAATCCTCAGTTTCTGTGACCATGACAAAATTCAGAGACTCCAATCAAGTGCCACTGGATCCAGGGGTTTATCTTATGAAGGATAATGAAGGGAATATTATATACATAGGAAAGGCCAAGAACCTAAGAAAACGAGTTCTTAAGTATTTCTCGCACGCCGGCAGCACCACTCATAATGAAGGCGTTGAATGGAAAACCAAGAAACTAGTTGCTCGAGTTTCGGATGTAGAGTTTGTAACAACTGAAAACGAAATTGAAGCCTTTTTGCTCGAGTCAAATCTTATCAAAAGGTACAGACCCCTGTTCAATATAGAGTTGAAGGACCAACAACGCTACACCTATCTGAAACTAACTCAGGAAACCTTCCCTCGCCTATTGGTTGCAAGAAGAAATCGAAGAGGAGAATTTAGCGGGCCGAAGGGGAAGATTTATGGCCCTTTCGTAAAGGGAAGCTCAAAATTTTTGACGGTAGGGCTGCTAAGGAAACTCTTCAAAGTAAGAACTTGTAATGCACTTCCAAAAATGCCCTGTCTTCAGTATTTTATAAAGAACTGTGACGCTCCATGTATAAAAAATGTGACCGAATCACAGTATCTCAAAAGTATCGAGTCACTTCAAGAAATACTGAGTGGAAAAAATAGCGTAGAGAAGTTTACCAAGCAAATGGAAGAAGACATGAAAAGTGCTTCTGCCTTGCTGCAGTACGAGAAGGCCAAGGAGATCCACGACACGCTGAGACGGTTGAATAATTTGAGAATCAAGCAAAATATGGAAAGGGTTAGTTACAAGAATGCCTCTGAAGAGGAGTATGTTGGAATCATCAGAGATGAAGCCAAGGGTAATGCGCATTTGATTATTTTGACGCGCAAAAATGGGGTAATCATGGACAGAAAAAAATTTGATTTTGAATTAGTCGGGGACAATTCTCTTGGAACCTTTCTAGCACAATATTACTCCTCAGTCCCCGCAATACCAAGATATATTTACGTAAACGAGTTACCAGAATCAAAGGATACTATAGAAGCTTCTCTTGAGAAGCTTTGTGGACACGAAGTAACAATTATCAGAATAACGGAAAGCTTTCATAATAAAGAAAAAAAGGACATTATGAATCTGGTTCTTCGAAATTTGCACCTTGCACACGGCAAGCAAAACTTGATGCCGTTAATGGAGCTCAAGGACGAGCTTGAACTCAGGATTACGCCCTCGGTCATTGATTGCTTCGATATATCCAATTTCGGTACGACCTTTGCTGTAGGATCACGCACTAGGTTTGTCGATGGCAAGCCCTCTAAGGAAGGATACCGGAGATTTAAGATCAGGACTATATCTGGCCAAAATGATATTGCCATGATATCTGAAATAGTGAGCCGAAGCTATTCTTCGCTTTCAAATAAGGATACGTTACCGGACCTTATAGTAATAGATGGAGGCAGAGGCCAACTAAGATCCGCGTTATCTGCGATCCACAGGCTAGGATTGAACATAAACTGTATTTCGCTGGCAAAAGAGAAGGAGGAAGTATATATACATCCGCTTAAAAAACCAATCCAACTTCCCAAGACCAGTGGGGCGCTTAAGGTACTACAACATATACGAGATGAGGCGCATCGTTTTGGTCTTCAATATAACATTAAACTAAGGGCTTTCAAATAGTACATTAGCCCTCACGACTCTACTCTCCGCAAGCCCAAGCCCTATTTTGAATCGATTTTCCTAGGCTTCTCATTATGTCTCGTTTTGGTGGTGGTTTTCTTATCTAAACGCCGGCCGTCACGTATCTCCGCTGCTAGACTTAACATATCATTTTCTAGGTCGGTGAGGAGAGACTTGTTGTAAATCACAGAAGCAGGATGAACGGTTAAAAAAAACCGTATGCCGTATCTTTTCACTATCTTGCCCCGGTCAGCGATTATTGATTTGCCGCCTAACAGCGAGTGGTAAGCGGTACTGCCAAGAATACATATGATTTTCGGTGATAATATCAGCATCTGATTTTCAAGATGGCGCCTGCAGGCTAGGCGCTCCTGGCTCGTGGGGCGTCTGTTGTTTGGTGGCCTACACTTTACCACGTTTGTAATAAAAACTCCAGACCTATCTATTCCGGCCTTAGATAAAGCGGCATCTAAAATCCTTCCTGCTGAACCTATGAACGGTTTTCCCACAGAGTCCTCACGCCGGCCTGGCGCTTCCCCGATAAACATTATATCGGCGGATATGGGTCCCTCACCTGCGACGGCATTTTTCCTAGTTTGAGACAATGCACATAAGGAGCATTCTCTCACCTCTGATGAGAGCCTCTCCAATAAGTCCCTGGAAGCCAAAGGATTCATTTTTGATAGTGCCGCTATATTATCAGCCTTCCCTTGCCTGTAAAGCTTAGCATATTAAGAACGCGCTTAATCGTCGAGTATACTAACATCCTTGCTGGCAACCCTGGCCTCTGTAGAGGGCATAGACTCTTTTTTTATATTCCATATTAAGTCCGGCCTTATTGTACATGGTAGCATACCCGTCATTCATAAACGATTGGACAAAAAATAACTTCATCCTCTTGTCTCTTGCCGTCAAGATCGAAGACTTTAGGATCTGAGACGCTAGACCTTTTCTTCTGAACTTAGGCAAGGTGCCTAGACAATACAGTCCCATTACTTTTTTGTGGCAAAAAAGAAGGGAGCATGCGGCTGGAACAAACACCGAATCTGACCTTATCATTAGAAGTTGAAGATTGAAACGGGAGTAGTTTGTTGCCGTTACATTGTAAATCTGATGGTACCAGTCCTCAGCGTTAAATGCTTTGCAAAACACGTCAACCCAAATAGATACTGATGCCTTGTCCACTGCGATTATTTGTACAAGATCGGCTTCGTAACGCGACTTACGTCCGGTTACGTCCAGTGTATCCTGTCCAGTCGAAAATACCAGCATTGTATCGATGCAGCTAAAGCCTGCATCTTCCAGAATTTTATTTGTACCTTCAAATGCAAGACCCTCATGACTATGAATAAAACAATCGAGTTTATTTGAGAAAAAAATTCTTTTGGCCTGCGTTATAAGTAGAGGGGTGTTGGAGCAGGGAGACAGAATTTTCGTTTTATTAAAAAAATAGTCTCCAGGAAAGTCTCCGTTGACATAAAAATCCGCACATTCGATTTCCTTAAACCTTTGGGCCCAAAGCGAAGAAAATTCAGATTCATTCTCTTCTATCAGATCCCTAGTAATCAAGCCCAAGAATTTGTAATATCTCCAAAAATTTAGCAGAAGGTCTGCCGTCATCAGCTATTTTGGTTAGCATCTTCAAAATGCCTATGGTGTCAAAGTCATTTTCAACGTATCCCCTGAAAGTTTTCATAGTTACAGGGTCTTCATCACATTTGGCGATATCTCCAGTCGTTCTAACGACGGAGACAATCTCTGAGATCCTCCTATCCAATTTTTCTAACCTTTTGATAGCGGAGGTTGAAAAGTGCAGAGCTTTTCGGTAATGCTCTGACAGAAAGTAAAGTCTAATAACGTTTCTATTGTAGCGGCGAAGAATCTTTCTTACTGGTATGGCATTACCGAGTGAATTTGACATTTTTGAACCTTCACTCATAAGCAAACCAACATGTGTCCAACACTGGACAGGACGTTTAAGAGAAGTAAGTGTAATTAGTTGGCCGAGAAGACTTTCGTGGTGAGGGTATACAAGATCTGTGGCACCGCCATGTAACTGATAAGTCCCATTGAATAATGCTACTATTACGGACAAATCCTGCAGATGGGCTGAAGGGAAACCACTTCCAAGAATCTTGTCGTTGTACTTATAACCGATAAAATCTGCAGTGTTCCAGAGCAAGAGGTCTGCTGGACTGCGCTTACCTGGAGCTAAGTCAAGTCTCATATTTTTGAGTCGGCCTTTGCTGATAGCAGACATCCGTCCAAACGATTTTATTTTGTTCGTATCCAAATATACATTGCCGTTAAGACTGTACGCTGCGCCTTTCTTTACAAGCTTCAAGGCAAGCTTCTTTGCCATTGGAATATAGTCCGAGACTCTCGCAAAGCTTATCCCGGTTACACCCAGTAGTAAAAGATCCGTGTAGAGTTGGAGGGAAAATTTGTCTGAAACCTTTTCAGGCGTATCACCATGTTGTTTAGCCCGAACGAAGATTTTAGGATCTATGTCCGTAATATTCATCACGAACACTACGCTGGCACCAGCCGAGCGCAAGAAACGGGCGACAAGGTCGTAAAAAAGAAAAACTCGGGCATGACCCATATGGCAATAATCATACACTGTGGGGCCGCAAATGAAGATTCTAAGATGACTCCTTGCTCCCGGACATTTATTTCTAGACCTAGTAGGGAATAACCGATATTTTTTAGATAAAGTATCAAAGAGTCTAATCACAAATGTTTTCTCCGGGAATTAGGCACAAAGCTACTATAAGCACTCCCTTACCTTATTTGTAGTATATAGCCGCCGACAGGACCGCTCATGGGAGTACAAAAGTTCAAGAAGAGTGTGGTAGAAGATATACGGAATCAATTTATATCCTTCAGGCTACCTTCAGTATATACTATAAAAGTGACTACTATGAAACAAATGAAACACAGAAGTAGGTCGGAAATAATCGGAGCAATTTTGGAGGCGGCAAACGGAGGAGGGGCAACCAAAACGACAATAATGTACAAGGCCGTTTTGTCATATGAATACATGAAAGAATACTTGCTGTCTTTAGTTGAGGATGAATTGGTAGAATACGAACAAGGTAGGATGACGTACAGGACAACTGCAAAGGGTATGCGTTTGCTCCAGTTATACAACAATATGAATGAGATGGTCCAGACGGCTAATCCGCGATCTGTGAAGAAAAGCAACGATTTATTGTTTATTTAACACACTAAGTTAGAATAGTTAGTTAGTCGCTGGAGAATCAATTAGGAACTATTACAACCGCCTTTTGAATTTGGGATTTGGTTACTACGTATGGTTGAATTCAGCATTCGAGGATAGCCTTAACACATCCAATAATCTCCAGCATTGAATTGATACGCGCACTAACAATAGGTATATTGAATGTGTATGTATAATTGACTTAATAGTTCTGACTTCTCACTGATGGTTTTTTATGTCTTGACCTACATCGAATGGTCAGCTTGAGACGCTCCCGAACTTTGAAGCCACGAGAGTTGCCTCGTGTCCTTAAATCACTGGAGGTAGATGAAGGAATAAGAGTTGATGGGGCGGATGCGGGACTTAGAATGTTTGTTTCAAAGAGTCACTCTGGTCTGTTTGCCATAGAGTTAGTAGACAAACTCGCACGTAATCGTGTCTCAAATGAAAGCAATATTCAATATCTAAATTCTGTAAATGATGTCTTACTACATATAAGATCTAATTTTAAGAAAGAACCATCTTATTATGTATATTGATACAATTTCATTGCTTCAAAAATTAATGGATCTAATCGGAAGGTACCCGTCTATGGCTTTGATTTTGTGTCCAGATTGGTCATCTACGGGAAAAGACCATATGTATCGACACGGGTAACATATCAGAGCTTAATATCACATTAAGTCTACATCTCGATTACACTCGGGAAATCATTGAACGAGCTAGATAGTCGTTCAGCCTGGGACATTATCTCTGTCTCGAGATTGAAATTTCGATGGTAGAAACATTACGGGTTCTTCCGTCGTCGGATTTGACCACCTCAGAACCAATATTAACTGGACCGATTCTATATCCGAGTGTATCCATTCTTTTTACAATTATTTGAGCTACGTCAACTGCTCTTGTTATGCTTTTTCCTCTTGCTTTTATGATCACTGTTGGCTCATTTGCCAGCTGAACCAGCGTTGCTGTTACGTACGTCATCAAGGGCTTCTTTCCTATAAAAACCTCATTGCTAGCTTTGAGACCGGCTTTTGCATTGCCAGTGGACATCTTTGGAACTAAGACACTGCTGAAATATAATGTTTGTTGATTCTATCAGTTTGTATTGTAATTAGATTCCATATATTTTCTTAGAATACTCTCAAGCTGGTCGGGGTTTTCAGAGATCTCTTTTCGAGCCAAAGGATCTTCGACTTCGTAGCAATGCAGGAACTCCTGCTCGTCTTTATAAAATAAAAAGATTTTGTCTTCGTAGACACAATGGTAGATTTTGTCCACCACCATTTTCTCCGGTCGCAGTTTTATTCCCTCGGATTCTGACTCCACAGGATATTCCAACACCATATTGGTAAGAGAGGATAGAGAAAAAGATATCCCGAGTTGCTTTTCAGGGGCCAGTCTTTCTCTATAATGATGGCACAATGGGAAATGAGAAATCAATGAATGAATTCCAACTACATGGGATAATCTGGATTCCCCGCGCTCTTGGAGGCATACATTCTTAGTCTTTGTTCGATGTACATAATAGTAATGAGATATACACCGAGCCAAGGCAAAAACATAATTTCCCCGGCAATTGAGTGATACCCTTCCCATTCCTCAATATTGGTTGTTACAAGCAACGGAAAAAACGATAAAGAAATTAAACGAACTACATTGACAATGGTGGTCCCAAACGTCCCAATGACAAAGTAAGCTATTCTTCTGTCACGGGGTATTTCTATCTTGAGTAGAAAAACAAGCATAACAATCGTATAAATAATTAAGCTATGAATTCCTGCCGACGGCCAGTAAACCCTCAATGCAAATGGACCGTTTAGCCCTGAGAGTACCAGCGAGTTGCCTTCAGCTGTTGCAGGGCTACCTTGCCCTAAATCTAACAAGTGCTTGTCTACCCAATTGACTATAGCTTCGTCTACCTCCAGGTAGATAGGAACTACAAGCTGAAGCGGGCCTAAAGTATCATAAGGAAAAAAAGCATCTAGAGAAAGGATGGCAGCATTTCCTGCTAAATAGATAATGGCGGCGGGAGCAACTTTGTAGAACTTGGTTCCGCATAGAATAAAAAGAGATGAAGAAATGAACAAAGCAAGCACAATAAAATCCCACATCCACCTCCACGAATCTAGCAAAATCACACCGAATATTTGCCCAGAGTATTCGAGCAGCTTCTGCATCCCGGGTGTGTCTTGATATGCGAAATAAAGAACTGTGAGAAAACTCAAAATGGTTATAATAAAGAGTCCCCTGCTGTTCGTGCCCTTAACAGGTTTAGTTGATAGCTCGAAAACGAGAAAGGCGAGGGCAAATAGCAATCCTCCTCGACCTTCATTCCAAGAAAGCGTAAACGAATACGGGAACATAATCAAGGCACAGATTATAGGTATTGTTAGTATAACCACCGTGTACTGCCTTGGGTACGTTTGTAGTGGATTGTGAAACACATTTATCGTTCACCTCGTTCAGACATTTAATAACTTCTGTGTGCCGGAACACCCACAAAATTGCTGTCTAAGCTACTCTATTATTGGCTCCTCGCTCTGGCTATGAGCTTGGCTATTCTAATCGGCTCGGGATACGATCCTTGAAGTGTGAAATGGTCAAGTATGACTGCGGCATTGGGAAGGCTTATGCCCCATCGGCGCACAAATACAGATTTGCCTGTTCCAAGTTTTACTTCTTCTCTTTGCCCCAGATTTTGATATTGCTGCAGCTTCGCTTCTTGTTCACGTGAGAATACTCTTCTAATTGTCCTTTCTATTCCTTCGGAGGGACGAAATGTTAGTGCAATGATGGGAAGTTTCGTCGATTTATGAATCTCAGCCCCATCTACTATATTGTACATGCTTATTATTATTCCTCCCAGGAAAATGCAACTTATGTCGTTTCGGTGCATGTTTCGATACATTGCGATAATGTTTTGAGTTGCATCATCGCCTCTTAAGGTAGACTTTGACATAACGACACCATCTATGATCATGTCGCGTCTCATAACAACTCCAGCTAGAACGGCATATCTGCAATATGCTTTGAAGCTTTCTGCTATTGCCAGCGCTCTAATTCCCCTTTTTTCAAGATGGATTGGTGATTTCATTTTTCCTTCTAGAATAATAGATCATTTGAGTATACGTCTAATTGCTGTGGTGAAATGATTTTGTTACTAAAAGCATTGTTGCCCAGTTGCTTTGGATATATTTCACAAATTACTTGTTACCTACTTTTGTTTTTATAATTTCCGGCAAGGTGTATCTTGAAGCGTCCCCGTTCCAATTCTTGCCATATAGTGAGGAAAGGCCTAGGAGAATCTTACATCATGGGCATCAGACGTTGTTATTTTCTTGGAGTACAAATACGAACCGCGACCCCTGAAAGTCAGTGGATCCTTCCTTTTCCCAATTTATCGCATAGCTATGCGTTTTATGCTTGCCCATGACCTTTAGGCGTTGGGGAAGATTGTAGTATAGGCTCTCTACCTTGTCAGGGTCTTTGGTCATGAGTAACGACCGGCGTCTTTTCATTAGATACTTTAATGCAACATTTTTGTGCGTATGTCCTTCTACCTCGACCTTTTGGTCATCTGTATCTATTGTGAATTCTCGTTTGGGCACTTCAAATCGGCTTTGTCGGGAGAATCTTATTTTCGGTAGTGTCAAGATTGCTGAATGGTTAAGTCAACAAATTGTGCACAACTCAGGTAGGTACTATATGAACCAGGATAAAGGTCGTGTCCCATATATTGCCATATCCTACAGGTTAATTCCGAGTGTAGGAATGGCGACGAGGTCTCAACTTGTACTTTGCGCTTTTATCTGCTGACTTGAGAGAAGGCGGCCGCCTGCCAGTAATCCAGTCTTTTTGCAATGGTTTTCTCGAACGACGCGCATTTTTTGGAAGCCGACTTCCCCTTTTTCCAAGGTACAGTTTTCCCCTCTTGGATATTGGGCCCACATAAAGAAGGGCGCTTTTGTTTAAAATATTTGTTTCTATCACTTATTGCTTGGGAGAGCGTAGCTCGGCAGATTGGTGTCACCTATTATCTAGGTAGGATAAAGGTAGACTTTCGGCAACCTTATCATGCATCAAGAAATATAGTACGAATTTTCGTTGGTAGCAATTTGCATATCTACTGTGTTGAGTCTTTGGTTATGAACAATCAATAAAGTTTTTGATATGTGGTATTTTCTAGGAAGTGTCTGGAGAAAAAAATTCAATGAGAACACATCGGAAAATGACTCATCTTCTAGAAGGTTAAGGTCCTCGTCGTATAATTTTAGTGACAGCTCATCATTTCGTTTTACTATATTACCTATATGCATATTGTTACATCTGCTTTTTTGTCCTTTAAGCATTTTATGGAAGCTGTAGTTGGCCGATATTCTTGACGCAATCATGCCAATAACAACTAACCTCCACCTGCCCCTGCACCAAACTGACTCCAGCTATTATCATGATATATATCGATAAGTTCGTTTAAGAGATCATCTAAAGTTATATCCTTTCTTTTTAGATGCGTGATTTCATCTAGAATGGCAGTAAGCCGTCTATATGTATGATCTTGTATTTCAATTGTACGTATCGTTGGCAAATGCTATCTTCTATCATTGATCCACTATCTAGATAAATGCAATGCACTTTGCTTACACCAGACTCAAACATAAAACCCTTGTACGAGGGACATGCACACAGGCACATCAAAACCAATGCATAAAGTAAACGCTATGTTCTGTTCTTTGGAAACCAGTGTTTTGTTTGAGGGTTGAATGGGGTCGGCCGGATTCGAACCAGCGGCCTCCAGCGCCCAAGGCTGGCATCATACCAAGCTAGACAACGACCCCAGGAAACGCAAGGTTTCACATGGTATCGTCATGGCGCATATTTTTAAGTTTGTTTAGTCAGACATACCTCTATATACAATCTGGACAGATCGCATTCAATGGATTTTTTTGAATGCTATCTTAAGGCGGGCAAGATAGCGTCAGAGCAGCGTGAAAAAACAAGGAGAAAGGATCATGTCGGAAGAACACTACTAGAGATTTGCGAATCGATAGAAAGTGAAATAAAGGAGAAAGGTGCTATGCCAGCTTTTCCCGTCAATGTCAGTTTGAACGATGTTGCCGCTCATTATACGGCCGAACCTGGCGACGAAACTACTGTAAAAGAAAACGATATTCTGAAGATCGATATAGGGGTACAAGTTGAAGGATACATAGCGGATACCGCAGTCACTGTTTCTTCTGACCCGCAAATGGAGACACTGATAAGGTCTGCAGAGAGCGCATTAGGCGAAGCCGTGCGCATTGCTAGAGCTAATATGAAGGCTAGCGAAATAGGCAGGCATATTGAAGACGTAATATCAAGGACGGGATTCAAACCTATCCAAAATCTAAGCGGTCATTCACTTGCCCAATATACTATTCATGCAGGTAAATCCATACCGAATATTAGAACTATTGGCACCTCGTTTGTTTTAACATCTGGTCATGCCTATGCGATTGAACCGTTCGTTACTACGAAAGATGGCCACGGCGTGGTTTATGAGGGAAGTATCCGTAATATATTTGCGATAATTTCCAGAAAGCCCACTAAGATACAAGACGTCGACAATTTTCTAACCTATCTTTGGAACAAATTCCGAACACTTCCTTTTGCGTTGAGGTGGTTACTACATGACTTAGAAGAGGCTGAAGCACGTCGTCTTCTCGGCGTTCTGACTAAAAAAAGGAATGTTCACTCGTACCCCATACTAATTGAAGGTAAAAACAGGTTGGTCGCCCAAGCAGAGCATACAATTTTGCCTTTGAATAGTTCGACACATATCTTAACAATTTAGAGATTGATATGTGGGATGGGAGTCATGTTCCCTACACGTGTTGTAATCTGCGCATTCATTTTTCACCCTAATTCTTCTGCGTGTCCTTTACTTTCTTGTTCCACTTTTTTCTTGAAAGCGATATTCATTTCCGTAAGATTTAATCTAACATCTTCCGTCAACCTACTTCCGCCAAGGATCGCTCCTAGACCTGAAAACAATTCCAAGTGCTTAAGGCGAATTGTATTACTTGTTACTCGGTTGAAAGTAAAAATCCTTTCTCCATTAAGTAAGCCCGGAATGGATGAGCTTCCTCTCCACCTAAGTTCTTTGTTTTCCTCAACTTTGGTGATAATGGGTCTGTATGTCCTTGTTTTTCCTCTATGTGTTCTTAGCGTGATTTCCAGTCTCTCCCCAAGTCGAGCCAGTCCCGTTATACGCATGACTGGATTCCACTTGTCATAGCTGGAAAAGTCAGTAAGAACTTTCCAAGCTGTTAGAGGAGATGATTCTATTTCAATCTCGGTTCTGACTTCTTTCATTTCTACTTCGCGGGCCAGAATGTATTTGATCCATGTAGCGAGATAATATCAATGAGCAGATTCAGATAACTCTCTTTAACATAGGGTTGTAATCTTGTACTCTGCTTGGGTTGCTTTGCTCAGGAAACTGTTTAATCGATATGCGGAATTCTTCCGGACCTATTCTCTCTATATATCCGGTACTCATCATCCACTTCTAGTGCAGCTCCTATAATTTTACTTTTGATAGATTTAGATGAATTCAGAAACATCTTAGTATCCTTAGGTAAGCAGTGTCCTCCTATTCCTTCTCTTGGTTCTAAAATATTTACGTTCCATTTTGTATTTAGTGAATCCCTCAACTCTGCAAAGTTTATGTTATTTGCTTGACAGTACAAATAGAGGTCTTCAGCAAATGCTATTTGTAAATATCTATGAGCATTTTCT
>JAREAJ010000050.1 GCA_029240395.1 Nitrososphaeraceae archaeon | reverse complement strand
TGACGAATACTTGACGAATACTTGACGAATACTTGACGAATACTTGACGAATACTTGACGAATACTTGACGAATACTTGACGAATACTTGACGAAACTTGACGAGCCTGTTTCAAAGAAAAATTCCGAAATTCTTACTTTTCCGTTGTCTTCTTGGCAAGACGTTCTACTGCCTGGCTGTACCCTAGCATCCCTTTCTTCTTCGCATAATCCGCTAAGATTTTCAGATTGTCTTGGTTGAAACAAACAGGAATAGTCCTTTTGGGATGCAGGTCATCAGTTATGGAATCCATATCTTTTGTGCCAAGGAGAGGCAATTATATTTTGTGTTCCGGCTCCTGTTGTTAAACATTCATATCCTAGATCTACTAGAAGTATATTCTAGTAGATGACCCAAAAAATACCGCCTGAAATAAGAGGACAGGTTTTGACTCTTTGGCTGCAAGCATTTAGCCGTGACGACATAGCCAAAGACCTAGGGATAGGCGCAGGCACCGTGAGTGAAATAATCAAATCCTACAAGAAGCACGATCCCGAATCTGAGTTGGCGAGGGAATTTGTTTTGGCTCTAAAGGGGCAGGGGAGCAATATTAACCAATTCGCATCTTCCGTTAGACTCCAGCGACTACTCGAAAGAGTCGGTCTCGTCGGTGAGCAAATCGAATCATTCGTTAGAGACGCCGCTAGGTATTGCTTCCTAAAAGAGATGGACGTGAAAAAATTTATCGAACTTGCACATGAAGTGAGCAGTCTGGCTGAAAAATCAGGGATAGATCTGCAAAAATTACCGGAGCAAATACAAGAGAAGGAACGGGAACTTTATATGGTGACCATGGACCTATCCTCAAAAAAGGCTGAAAGGAAACAAGCATTGAATTTAGTGTATCGACACTATCAAAACTCTTGTCGCATATCTCACAACGAGAATGTGACGAGACAAAAGCTCTCCTCGATGAATTAAAGAGAAAAAAAGTTCAGACCAGTAAAGAGCTCAGAAATTTGCAGGAAATCAAAGCCCTTGGGGAAAACACCCTAATAGATCTCTTGCCTATTACATTAGGCAGTGGTATTGGGAGAAAACTGCCCGAGACATTCTAGCACATGAATTGGGAGAGGCGCACAAATCGCTTTATTTTATAAAGTGGGCTCTATCCCAACTATCCAATCCAAATAAAAAGAACCCTTAACTGCAGTAATGTAGTTATATTTTATTAATGAAACTACGACGGAAGATATTCGGTAAATATTCGGTAAAGGTAACTAAATTGCAGATTCTCCCCGGGTTCGGGTGCCGATATCGACTGCATCATCAACTTCTGAAATAAACATCTTTCCTTCGCCCGCCAACCCTGTACTTGAGCTGTTGAGGATATTCTCGGCCACTTTGTCTACCATTGAGTCATTAACCACTAAAACGATCAGTGCATTAGCATTAAAATCAGGCGTATAACTAGTCGTTCCTCTTCCGCTGTGAACCTGCGGTCTTGGAGTTTGACCTCTTCCCTTTGACTCATAATACGTGAAACCACCTAACTGTAATTGCTTTAAGCCTTCAAAGGTTCGGTCCAATCTTCCATGGGGAACAATGGCTTCAATTTTCTTCATTTGATAATACCGTGGAATTATAATATCTCACTTTTATTAAAGTATTTTGTGACATTCCAGCATTTTCGAGGCTTTGTCAGATTAGAAAATTGCTCGGGTTTTTCTATCTTTCTCAGAATTCAGCAGCAACTAGATCAGATTGATGATTCCCGAAGACACTATCTGCGACCGGAATAAAATAGAATAGAAGAAAAGAAAGAAAAGAAAAGAAAGTTGGTGGTTGACCGCTGGTTAGATACGTCTAACCGGCTGTTGCGTTAGGTGAGACGCCTTCGGTGATGGTTATGTTTGCACCACTACCAGTAGCGTTTTGCTCTGCTGGTAATTTGGCCTCCTCTGGCGTGCCTGTCGCTGTTGCGTTCCCTGGAGCGGTAGCATTCCCAGCTACTACGGGGCTACCTTTAGGAGGTACCCATGTGCCTTCTGGATGATCGTTGGCTGTCGAATTATTGGCTCCCAGTACGGCAAATGCTCCACCCTTTACAACATCCTTCATTGCATGGTCAACGCCTACGTAGATTCCTTCTTCGGGGAATGTTGATTCAATAACAGATGCTGATCCTGGAGGGATCCACCATGTTTCGTCATTCAAAAGTTGTGTGCCGTATCTGTTCTTTATGAAGCCGTCATGCACATCTATTTGTCCGGATATAAAGTGGAACGAAACCCCATCATTTGGACCTGGATTCAGAATATACCATCTCGTCAATTCACCTGGCTTGACTTTGAAGACTGTTGCATTTTTGTTCAGATCAAGCTTTGCAATTGTACCAACAGATGGAACATATTTGTGTGCCATTCCGTTTGTCAAAACTAGGTCTGGTTGATCTGTTATGAATTTGACTAGGTCAAAGCTTCCTGTGCTGTTTGCTCCTTTGAACGGTCCTTGATCTGCGGTGTTATAAAGCTCGCTAAATGTCATGTAGAATTCTTTGGCTGGTCTTTCGTTTTGTGGGTGTACTACGATTGCGCCATACATCCCATTAGCGATGTGCTCCCAGACCCCATTAAGTCCGTCAGCACCGCAGTGATACATAAATACACCTGCTTCATCAGCTTTTATATCCCATGTCTTTGATTCACCGGGCTTTAAGGTGCCACTGCCGACGGCTTCACTTGGACCAAGTCCAGCGTGAAAGTCAAGGCTGTGGAATGCTTGACCATCGTTTCTTAATGTGACTCTTAACGTATCTCCTTGATCGACTGCGATCACAGGCGCTGGAATAGTGCCATTAAATGTCATGGCATTGTATTTAATTCCGCCCGGATGAAGCGCGTTGTCTGGAGCAACGTCGACCACGACCTCTTGTGCAACAAGAAGTACGGGTTTAACCTTTCCTTGTGGTGGTGCTTGCGCATCTACAGTTGGAGTAATTCCTGAGAGACTTGGACCCAACAGGAGACCTACTGCCAATACGCCAGCAAATATACCTGCAAAAACGTTCTTATTCATTAGACCGAATAAACTTGTTCTAGTATTAATAGTTTTAAAAAACATATTATTTATAGCTTACAAGAAAAGTTACAATATAATTTTAGATGTCAGTGTTCTAGGATGCTTTTCACAAATTTATTTTATTTCCTTGAAATTATTTCGCGGCAATTGCGGCAAACATTGGAATGCATTTGAAATTCGCATAGCATATATACATTTTTTGCGTATATTAGGAAGATTGCGACTTTTTTTGGGCTTTGGGAAAAAGAACAAGGATATGAAGGCGATGCGCTGTGCTGTGTGTTCACGAGAGCTCAAGCGACATAAATACAAACCCTCACCTGATTGGAACATAGAGGGATTATTATGCAGCGACTGCCACTTTGAAAAAACAAGGGATTTTATTCTCAGTACTGAGAGAGATAAGAAAAAAGAATCCGAACTAAAAGAGATTCAGGACTGTACATGTCATATGTGCAATAACATAATCGACTCGGACGCCGAAAAGAAAAAACCTGATTGGAAGTGGGGAATGGATGCTGGAATTATTCTCTGTCCTGAGTGTTACAATAAACGGGAATCTGATTTTAACCGTAAATTGAATTACTGTGCGATTTGTGGCGGAAAAATTGGGTTTTTTAGGTACAACCCAAAGCAAAAGTGGAGGATTGATGGTCAACTTTGCAGGCAGTGCTGGGACAAGGAAAACTTGAAAGGAAAGGTAAGAGGATAGCTGTATAATCGATAAAGTTATGACTTTATGCATCAATTCAAATAGAGATGTGAAGAAACTGAAATGAAACGGAAACGATGGAATAAGTGTTACCCAGTATAGGAATAAGGTAGAGTAAAGTAAACAGATAATTCTGAAATTGAGGTTCTTATCTTCGCTGCTGCCAGGAAAGAGATGTGATAAATGTAAAAGGAGGTTTTATAAGATTGAAGATTTAATGCAACACAAGCAGGTAGTACATGGAAAAGATCTTTTTTATTACTGCAAGCGATGCAATGTTAATTTTGAAGGAATGGAGCAGATGCGTGACCATTTAAAAAAGTTCCACTCCTACAGTAAAACAAATTCGAACAAGACAACTAAGAAAATATAATACCGCCTTACAAATCAGCTACAGACAAAAAGCCGGTAACGTTAGGATATCCAGCATCAAATTATAGTTCGTCCCATAAACTAGCCCTGCCTCTAGAGCATCTTGTATCGCATACAAGGTTCATTGAGGATAAGCATAAAATAGACATGAAGTTAACTAGTAGTTCTAGATGACGAAAACCTGTCTGAAGTGTGGGAAAGAGTTTGATGAAAAGACTGTTGAGGATCCAGCGGCTGAAAAATATCCGTCATGTCAAGATTGTTGGAAGGAGTGGACGACCCATGCTGTAATGGTAATGAATGAAATGAGACTTGACATGTCACTTCCAGAGCACAGAAAGCTGCTTCGGAAATATGAGAGAATGTTCTTCGGCCTAGAGAAACCTGAGGGCGAATTTCAGAAAAATCCTGATAGGCGACCAGATGAACCACTATAGTCCTATCCCAAATGGTGGCAAGCGAGTAAAGACGAGTAAATGAATTCGACAGAGACAAGGAAACAGAATGAAAAAAGTGAAGATAGGGGATATGCGCGGGGAGTTAGCGAGGGAGATGGAGGAATTCATATGCTATTCTTATTGCATTCCTAAAACTTGAAGTCCGGATGGTGGTATGAGATCTATTATCTTGTTTCTATTCGGAAAAGTTAAAATGGCTTCTTTTAAACAATCGGCAAGTTTTTCCCTTTGGGTATCTTTCATACCATTAAATGTTCTGATAACCATATCGATTTGTATCCTTTGAATAATAGTTGGGTCATTTCCTAATTCCTGACAATATATTCTTAACATCTCTACTATGTGAGCCCCATCGAAACTAGATAATACGACCATCCAGGTTTTTATCAATGCTGATATTTTTTTCTCCTCTAATAAAGGAATAGTCCTCAAAACGCCCGCCACTATTTCGTGTTTATCTTCAATATCTAGGGTGTAAAATTCTTTCAATCTTCCTTCCAAGACGGGTTTTCTCAGATAATCTGGGAGACCAATCAGCGTATTCATGATATCATGTACAGGATTCATATTGTGAAAAGATTTCAATTATTTTGTTTGTGCTGCTGCATTTTATTATCAACTATAAAAGTACATCCTTTTTGTCAGAATACAAATTTAATTTCCTAACTAGCCTTAAATAACCACGCGGAGCATCAATCTTTAATGCCGTGTACTGTGGTAGTCGGTGGATTCTATGGCGATGAAGGTAAGGGAAAAATTATTGCGTATTTTGCTAGACATTATCGCCCTACAATCGCCGCACGTGGCGGGGTAGGGCCGAATGCAGGGCATACATTCATTATTGATGGAAAAAAGTTTAAGGTTCGCATGTTACCTAGTGCCGCTTCAAACTCATCCACTAGGCTCCTCATTGGTCCAGGTGTCCTGATCGATCCACAAATCCTCCTAGAGGAGGTAAGAAATTTTAATGCTGCTGATCGAGTCTTCATCGATTCCCAATGCGGCATTATTACTAATGTTCATATAGAAAAAGACCGTTCAGACTATCCCAAAACAAAAATTGGCACAACCGGAACTGGAACAGGACCAGCAAACTCCGAAAGAGCTCTCCGAACTCTTACGATTGCAAAGAACATCCCTGAACTTTTTGAATATATCGAAGATGTTAGTTATTCCGTCAATTATGCTATTGATAATGGTGAGAATGTAATCATTGAAGGGACTCAAGGAAC
>JAREAJ010000049.1 GCA_029240395.1 Nitrososphaeraceae archaeon | reverse complement strand
TAATGAAAGAGGCAGAGCGGATTGTAAAGGATGAATTCGGGCTGGGAAAATTATCGGTGATAAGTGCAGTTGGAACCAGAGAATATTATAGGAGGTTAGGATATTCAAGAAATGGCCCCTACATGACTAAGACGCTGTGATGATATTTGCCGAACCCAGAGGTTGAAACCATTGGCAAAGGAACATGGATTGATAAGGTAGCTGACACTTTGGTGGATCGCGAGAAGAGCCTAGGTCGATCTACGACACTATTGAAAGTCGAGAGCGGACTAGGAGCCTCAGGTGTACCGCATATAGGGAGTATGGCAGATGCTGTGCGGGCGTATGGCGTTTTATTGGCTCTTCATAATCTAGGTTACAAGTCAGAATTAATAGTTTATTCCGACGACATGGATGGGCTGAGAAAGGTTCCCAGCGGCCTGCCCGCGTGGTTGAACGAATATTTAGCCAAGCCTGTATCAACTATACCAGATCCCAACGGGGAGTGCCATAAGTCGTTTGCCGACCACATGGCAGATTCTTTGTTAAAGGGACTTCAGGTTATCGGAATTCCATATCGCTTTCAGAGCGCGACAGATGCATATCAAAAGGGAGCGTTCAGTTCCCAAATTGATATTATATTGAAGAATAGTGTATCGCTTGGTCGCAAAATAGCTAACCTCGTGGGTCAGGAAAAGTTTCTTCAAATCCTACCTTATTTTCCCGCCTGCAAATCGTGTGGACGGCTCTACGTTGCCAGGGCAGAAAGATATTACGCTGAAGAGAAAAAAGTGTCATACTCCTGCATAGGCTCTAAGATTGGAAACACCGATATCCAGGGCTGCGGACATCGCGGTGAGTCCGATGTCAGGAAAGCCGATGGCAAGCTTGCATGGAAGGTAGAATTTGCTGCTAGATGGGCTGCTTTTGATGTTAGATTTGAAGCCTTCGGAAAAGACATTATGGATTCTGTTCGTGTAAATGATTGGGTTTCTGACGAGGTTCTGGGTTATCCTCATCCCTTGCACCTAAAATATGAACTCTTTTTAGATCGCAGAGGTAAAAAAATAAGCAAGTCCTCGGGGAACGTGATTACACCGCAACAATGGCTGAGATACGGCACACCAGAGTCTCTTATGCTATTATTTTTCAAGAGAATTATAGGAACGCGAACCGTAGGCCTAGAAGAGATACCCACCCTGATGAACGAATACGATCTTTATGAAGACATTTACTTTGGCAAGGTTTCAGAAGACAATAAAGCCAAACTGGTAAAGTTAAGGGGCCTTTATGAGTACGTCAATCATTTAAGACCTCCGACACATCCTGATATCCATATCCCTTTCGACCTTTTAGTTCAATACGGAGCCTTGTTCCCATTGGAAGAAAGGATTGAAAAGGTGTTCCAACGTCTGGTAAAACACGATTTGGCAAAAGAGAAGACAGACGGTATAATTAGAAGAATTTCTTTGGCGTCTAATTGGATAGAGGACAAAATGGTTGAAACACACCCGATGCCTAGTATATCGCTTGGCTCCAACGAAAGCCAGGCTGTGGGACAGCTAGTCAGTGCTCTGCGATCCTACTCAGGGCAGGAAAACTATCCTGACTTACCAGAAATTATTCAATCTAAAATTTTTGAAATTGCAAGAAACAATAACATTTTACCAAAAGATTTCTTCAAGTTGCTGTATAAAATATTACTGAACAAAGACAAAGGACCAAAATTGGGGAACTATGCAGTAGATTTGGGTATTGAACGGATGTGTGCAATCTTAATGGATCATATAAAACGCTAGGATCGGTCTACCCTGTATCAAAACACTGGAACGTTCTGCCAATTTGGAAGTTAGAATAGAAAACTATTGCGATCGCAATTTGGTGGTCTTTGCTCTTAAAAGTAAGTTCAGGGTATAGAGGAGGATATCGACCATTTTACAATAGTTGGCTTGGTCAGCTAGGAGAGGCGGGTGATGGTTTTTATCTGGTCTTCGCGAAATCAATTTGACATGATAGCCCTAAATGCAAAAGTGTTACTATGAATGTACTAATATTTTCGCATGAATCTGATCTCGATGGGCTTCTTTCTGCGGCCATCGGCTTGATAAGGTACCCCCAGGCAAGAACTATATTCCTGGGAAACGGAAAGGAGACTTTTCGGACCATAGCTTATTTTGTAAGTAGGCTCGCCGTTTCTTCACCACGCCGTGACAAGGGATTAATCATTATTTGTGATTTATCACTAAGCGACGACGCATCCTCAATTAACTTATGTAAGAGTTCTTTTTCCGACGCAAGAAATGCTGGCTTTGATATAGTTTGGCTAGACCATCATCCTTGGCCCGACAACTCTAGGGCCTCGATACAACCTTATGTCGAACTGAATTTAGACGTATCCCAATCGAAGTGCGCAGCGGAGCTTATGTACGAAAAATTCCTGCACGGTAATGAGAGCGCATTTACTCTCGCGAGCCTAGCTCACTCAATGGATTTTTTTAAAAGAGAACTATATCTTACACCAATATCAGAGCTTATAGTATACTATCTTAGTTCCGCTGACCGCTACGACAGAATGTCTTCCCTTGCGGCCAAGGTTTCCAGAGGTATTTTGTGGGATCTAGAGATGCAAAAAGACTACACATCATATGCCCAGCTAAGAGACAAGGCGAAGGCAGATTCCTTTCAGACACTAGAGGTTCGACGTTTTGGTGATAAATTCAAGGCCGCGATTCTAAGGTCCTCACCCTACATACAAAATAGTTTATTTGCTCATGAGATTTTTGAAAAAACTGGTTCAGATGTAGTGATGCTATATGGTCCCGATAATAAGATCAGTATACGGCGAAATAACGACCAAGTCTCTTGCAGAAACATCGCCTTAAGCTTTCCCGAGGGAGGCGGACATGATTTTGCCGCTGGAGCAAAATTCAGAAGTGCTATTGGTGATCACGACCAGATAGTTAGGGAACTCGAGGAAGCACTGTCAAAGGCCGTCCCGGAAGTCCAATCGCCACAATAAATAAGTTCAATTTTCTATGTACTTCCTTCTTAAACTAGTCGAGTGAGCTTATTATATCCTATTGATAGTCTCATTGCGTAAGTTAGAAGATGGTCGGCGCAGAAAGACAAAGGTTGTCAGAATGTACCCGTCCGAGCGATATTTTCGATTGTGCTGCCGTTGTCAGAAGAGGCGGGGTAATTATCTTTCCCACAGATACTGTTTATGGAATAGGTTGTGACCCTTTCAACAAGCTCGCTGTCAAACGCATTTTTGAAATAAAAAATAGAGAAAGGAACAAGCCTCTGCCGGTCCTTGCGGCAACTGTTGACAGAGTTGGAAAAATAGCGAGGATGGACACGGTAGCAAGGACTTTGGCAAGAAGGTACTGGCCCGGTCGACTTACCATTGTATGTCCACTACAAGATAGAAGAATTTCGTCCCTTGTTTCTGCAAATAGCGGTAAAATAGCTGTCCGCATTCCGGGGAATAAATGCACTCTCAAATTGCTTAAAGAATGCACATATCTTACGGGGACAAGTGCTAACATATCAGGTGAAGATTCAATGAGGGATATCTGGCAGATAATTTCCTCTAGACTCGAGGGGATTGATAGGGTACTCAGCGGAGGTTCCTTGACCGATAGTATGGAATCCACTGTAATTGATGTGTGCAATCAAATGCATCCAATTATCCTCAGGAGAGGCGCGGTTGCATCCGACGAGATTTTTGAAACACTCCGTAGGGAAGGGCTTATTGATAAAGCCTTTTAACATAGTAGCATCGACCTTTAGGTTCAGAGAATCTCATGCTGAGGAAGAACTAGGCGAAATTCTTAGTATATTGGGAGATCCGCTTGCAGAAATTCGTCCGACAGCAGTTAGTGGATTGCTTATCGGTAGAACCCGAATAGATCCTATGTCTATCCCGAGAATGTTAGGAGATCTTCTAAAAAGGGAACCGTGGAGATTCCGATACCTTTTGAGAATATTACCAATTGAGAAAGTTGTCGAAGCTGACTTGAATATGATGCAGGAATCTATCAGAGATCTTTCATTAAGGATAAGCGCGCAAGAGACCTTTAGGGTAACGGTTGAAAAACGACACAATTCAATAAGTTCAGACGATATAATTCGCGGAATGGCCTCAGAAATCTCCAGGGCCGTTGACTTATCTGACCCTGATTGGATAGTATTGGTCGAGGTGATTCAGAACGTCGCTGGATTATCTATTATCAGACCTTATCACATTTTCAGCACCGTAGTTGAAATGCGAAAATTAGGGGACAAATTCATTTAACAATAAGAGCGGACCTTTCTATAAGATACTGAGTAACAAAATCTTTGTTCTCATCTATTAAACACATATTCTTGCCTGAACCGAGTAGCTGAAATATGTAATCTCTGCTCTCATCACTAGCCGCTAAGACGGCGTCGTCAACTACTGTAGAGAGATTACCCATAATCTTTGCTCTAGTTCGAGCCAATTTCTTTTTGTCAGTTGAATATAAGATAACAACTGCTGGAAGAAACTTTTTAAGCCCACTGCGATCGAAAGCTAAAGCAATCTGATTTGTAAATGAAAGTCGAAGCAATAGGTCTGTTTGAGGCTTGCGAGATAAAGCAAGACTTCTTTTTTGGCATTCGAGGGTAATTTTCAAAATACCCAGCAAATGATCAGGCCCGTAGACAGACCTGGCGCTCACCAACTGAACTGTAACCTCAGGCAAAGAGAGGCCCTGTATGGTACCTATAAAATCTGAAACTCGCGAAGACTCGATTGTTCTTATACCAATAAAGCATACGAAAGTGTCCTCCAGCTTATGGTACTCCATCGAGTTTCACTCCTAGACTCAAAATATAGCCATTTCAGCGTTCAATAATTACCCACCTCGAACCGGGGATTGCCGGCTGCATACCATTTAATAATAATACGAATGACCTTGCAGTTCATCCGCCATGGATGACGGGAACAACTGTTACCAAGTCCCCATCTTGCAAAAGCTGTTCTTCAGCATTCAAGACGGAGGAATCTACTCCATTTATAACTATTAGAAAGTCATTTCGAATCACGCTAGCTTCAGAACTTGAGGCAGCCCTACTCACAAATGAGACGATATCATTTATCGATGCAGGATGCTTTTCATATTTCAAGGAGGAACAGCCCATTATTTTTTTGCAGTTTCCAAGAAAATTTATGGTTATCAAGATATTGAGCCTACATGGTGCCGCGGTAAAAATACACCTTGTTCCTAAGCGGCTCTTTCTTCATCAATGTCTTTATTCTGCTGCTCTGAGGAATCTACTTCTGTACTTGTAACCTCAGATTCCTTACGAGTTGAATTTTTTCTGAGATACGAGGTAATATATCCTGCTATAGTATTTCGGAGCACTTTGGATCTGACCGTAGCAAGCTCATTTATCAATTTTTTGTTTTGCTCAAAATCTGGAGCGAATTTATCCGGATATCTGGTCAGAAGCTCGGTTGATATTCTGCGGACGCGGTCCATACTGTCCGCTCTACAACAAGGCTATTTTATCTTTTGTCACAATTTGTGATTTGTAAACTGAGACCAGTTCGAGCTTAGCATTTCCACAGTTTCGTTGTACGGCATGAGTAGCACTTCGCTTACAGACTTCGCGACACTTGCCAGAAAAGAACTTGGTAGAGCGGGCTGATTACCAAAACAGTGGGTGTACCTATTCGGTCCATCGGTCTCAACCAAAATTTTATTCTTATGAGTCTTTCCAAGCAGCACCCTTTTATCCTTAGAATACAAAAGGGGGGGACCATAAGAAACATAGAAACCTCTGTCCATGCATATTCTTAATTGCCTTTTATTACCCGAAAACCAGTGTAGAAGAACTGCTGGGATATTATAA
>JAREAJ010000048.1 GCA_029240395.1 Nitrososphaeraceae archaeon | reverse complement strand
ACCTTGGATCACGCAAAATTCAAGTCCGCTACTCTGTCTATATTTCCCAGGCTGATGCGATAGGACTATCGCCCGGTAACGAAATGAGGTTGATTGAATTGTACAATATTCGAATCAATGATATTAAAAAAGAAAGAGAAAAGCTGACAATTATCGGCTCGTATTCCGGAGATGAAATCAAATCGGATGTGGCAAAGATTCAATGGGTAGCTAAAGATGACGCTCGCGCGTTCGAAATCCTCGTACCTAAGGAGCTTTACTTAGGTGAAAACTATAATGTTGATAGTCTTGAGATCTGGAAGGGAGTCTGTGAGTCATATGCGGCTGGGCTCAAGCCAGATTCTAAGGTACAATTCGTGAGAATGGGTTTTTGTAGGATTGATCACTCTGGGTTGGCAATTTATACTCATAGATAGGTAGGCAGCAATATGAAAATCGCCAGAATAAAGGACATCTTAGCAGGGGAAACATATGCCATTCTATCTAATGACGCAGGCAAACTGATCACAAGATCAGAAATTCAAGAACAAACCGGAATACCTCTTCCTCCCACAGTCAAGGATTTCATATTTAATGACTGGACAAACGAAGTAATGGCATATCAAAAAGACCTAGAATATGATACCAGTCTTGATGCAGTAGAGCTGCTGGCACCTCTGCCAAATCCTCCCACAATAATATGTCTTGCGTTCAACTATTATGATCATGCAAAGGACGCTGGTCTAATGCCTTCTGATGAACCGGTAATTTTCATTAAACCCCGCACTACACTGAATTCTCCTTATAGCGATATCATTTGCCCTCCGTTTGTAAAAAGGTTAGACTATGAAGCGGAAATTGCAGTCGTTATAGGAAAAAGAACAAAGGCTGTATCAGAAGAAGAAGCATTGGACTCTGTGTTTGGGTATATGATAATGCATGACGTTTCAGCAAGAGATATTCAGTTCAAAGATAAGCAGTTTACTAGAGGAAAGGGAATTGACACGTTTGCTCCGTGCGGTCCTTGGATAACAACTAAAGACGAAATATCTGACCCTCAAAACTTGGCCATCGTCACTAGGGTTAATGATGAAGTTCGACAGAATTCTTCTAGCCTAAATATGGTTATTCCTATTAAAAGAATAATCTCAAGTTTGAGTAGCGTGATGACTATTGAAGCGGGAGATATCATTTCTACTGGTACTCCTGCGGGAGTTGCCATGTCGATGGCCGATCCCAAATACCTAAAAGATGGAGATATTGTTGAAATTGCAATAGAAAAGCTTGGAAAAATCCGAAATCGAGTAACCGTCAAATGAAGTACTTCAGTACATGCTTTGATAGAGGATGCAGTTGAAAATCAGCTTCTCTTGTCCTCACTGATTAGCTGCGAATTGAACTCAGCCTACCCAATTTAGTTATCTCCCTCTCCAATAGTCGTGAATAGTGCATGTAGGACTGAAATAATTTGTATCTTAGATTGGACATTTGAATTGAAACATTAAGGGCGCCAAGGCAAGTCTCGAGAGACCTATCAGATGCAAATTCCCTCATTGCTATCTCAAAATCTCTCATGATTTTCTCATGTTCGGCAGTATCCTCATCAATTGCCTTGGAAAGTGCATCTATGTCGTCTGAGGACTTCCGTCCCGATCCAGTCCTGCCTTTAACTTTTGCAGACTTATCTGACATAGTCAAGTTGTGTGTTTGGATTGAATAAATTTCTTCCTTGGAGCTCGTTTTTTATTAGAACGCTCTAGCGAACAATATATTTATTTAGCTTGGACAGGATTTCAAGACCATATATGGTGGTTGATAATCCAGGAGTTATCTCATATATTAGAGTCCTCAAAGAAGATCTTGCTATTTTCAAGATTACACCTACAAATAGTCCAGTCCCCGACTTTAGAGCTGGTCAGTTTGTAACTGTAGGTCTCCATAATTCTAATGAAGGAAAAATAGTAAGGAGAGCATATTCTATTGCGTCTCCCCCAGAACAGAAAAAGTATTTTGAACTTTTAGTAAGATGGGTGCGTAAGCCACTTCCAGGACGCTTAACTACTGAATTGTTTAATAGAAAAGAGGGGCAAGATGTTGCCTGGGTTAAGCCTACCGGAATATTTACCATAAATGAGAAGATGCATGATGGAACCCCAGACAATCGAAGAATGGTTCTGATAGGAGGCGGCACAGGATTGGCACCATTTATTTCGTATTCTTTGCATTTAAAGTCTATAGGAAGTAAAAGGGAGATAGTTGTCTTGCACGGAGCCAGCTATGTTGACGAGTTGAGTTATAGGGAACTATTGACAGAGCTTGAAGAAGAGAGCATGGATGTAGGTAAAGACACGTGGAACTTCCGCTATAGAGCAAGCATTAGCAGACCGCAGGAATGGTTTAATAGGTCATGGGACGGCCAAAAGGGCAGGGTCGAGTCGTTTCTCAGACCAAAACCCGGCACAGACCAGTCGCCCCTCGAAGAATTAGTAAATGAGAGGATAACTCCGGAGAATACCTCCTTCTATGTATGTGGATGGCAGGGCACTGTAGATGGCGCTCTAGACTATTTAGTTCCAAAAGGTTTTGTTACGGAGCGTAATAAGAGAAAGGATGGGAGTTATGATATCAAGTTTGAATCGTACGGCTAAATATTCCTGAAAGCTGCTCAATGAGACTCTTAAACCCTTAAATACATTGTGCCGTGTCAAACTAGGATATGAAGTTTGAATATGAAGAATTCTCGAGTGTAGAAGATGTTTTTCTATATTTAGTATCTGTTGCGCCTTACATGAAACAGGTATTACCGGTAAGCTCTTACAAAGGTTATGTATTTTCCATAATGCCACTTACTCCTTTGTCTGGAGATGTCTTAATGATGATCTATACCAAGGGACATGTTGATCCAGGAATGGTCGAGTTTGACATATCTACTAGGAAATACAAAAGCATCACTACGGTGGAAAGAGCCGATAAGAATTATTTCATTATCTTAACTCCAAAGATAGCTACTGTTGCCGATAGTGCTATTGAGCAGTTAGAAGGGAATCCCAAATAAGAAACTCAAGATAGACAAATATTCATTATTTCCATTTATTTCATTTCTATTTTAGCAAACAACATAGGCCTTCGCAGTTATAACTTGGCAGGCAAGGATGCAGTCACAGATCTCCTTCGTGAATAGTGGTCAACGATGTCTTCAGGAAGGCGTCCATTGAAAAGTTCCTTTGACAGTCCCCGGAAGTACCGCATAATGGCCCATGTGCCCGCTCTTATGAGTCCTGCCATAAATAATTTCATAACTGGACCATAGGATTTGTTTCTAATAATTATTGGAATGATATCGTTTATGACCCATATGTTGTGTTCCCAACATCTCCAAAACAGTGTGAATTGAGCTTCGTTTAGGTTGCCAAAGTGCATGGAGTTCCTTTCCGAAAAGTCCTGGTACAGTAATGGCGCTATTAGCCCTCTCATCTTGGTCTCCTTAAAGTCTTCTATTAAATCAATAGTGTATTGCGTCTCGTCGGGAGTCTCATCAGGCCAACCTATTATTAGAGTTAGCGCTGGGAACCAATGGTTCTGGTTCATAATTTTACAACCTTCCCGGACAACAGCACCCCACTCATCCGTCTGGAAAGGCTTTGTCTTGATTCCCAGGTGCTTCTTGACTAGGCTCGGCGCGACTGTTTCAACACCAAGGTTTGTTGCAAGCCACCTACCGTTCTTATCCATATCGTTGATTTGAGATATTTTCCGTATGAGATCTGGGGATGATGCAACGGCTGATAATGTCATGTGGGTAGTGCCAACGAAATTAGCTCCAAGTGATTTCAATCCCTTCCAGAGGTCTAAGATAGCATCTGAATTAGGGACAAATTCCTTGTTGTCGCATCCGTACAGCAACATCTCATCTGACTGCAGCCATATTGAATCAAAACCATACCTTAGATTAAAACTAGCCTCGGTCTGGAGTCTCTCTAGGGGCATATCTTTTTTCGAGCGCTTGTTGACGTCACAAAAATCACATCCCCTACCACATCCGCGCATGGCCTCAATGAGAGAGTTTATAGTAGGTCCCTGGATCATAGGAATATTTTCAATATTTCTTACAAATGTGTGAAGTAATTCGGGTGCCTTTCCATTTTCCAAGTCATGGAATAGGTCAAGTGCAAGTTCATCAGCCTCTCCCACAACAACAGTATCTATGCCGTGGATCTCCATTCTATCTGGTTTTGCAAGTTCCCATGCGCCGTTACCGCCAACGACTACCTTAAAATCATACTTCTTTTTTAATTGAATGATAGAAGCGCACATCTTCTTGAACTTCATGGCTATGTAAGATAGTTTTTCTGGAGACATAGTTGTTGTTACTGGAGCCATTCCTAACGGATCCATGACGTTAAGTCCCACAACCCGTGTCTCCGGTCCTACGCATTTGTCAAGCATTTCTGGATTAGCTAGAAATACTTCGGATCTGTCGTATTCCCTTAATAATGCACTTTCAATTCTTCTAAGGCCACACTGTGCTACCTTTACCTCGCCTGTTGTCCTGTCGGTCTCGACGCTTGGACAGAATAGCTTGTCGAAGACGACCTCTGGAATAAGTTCATAAGGTCCGCAGGCAATGAACCCATAAAGAAAGTTTCCTCTGTAGTTGGTCATAAGACTTCTATCTGCTGTCAACACTATGCGTTTTCCAGCCGATGCCATTTTTTGATATCCTGTTTATTGCGTAATCTAATGGGTATAAATCTATTACCCTATTCTTTCGAGTATGGCTCAGGGTGAGTACGAATCGTCAGTACAATCCTTTTTTGCGGCCTTTTACCATGATCAATTTTAATTCATCGTGATGAAGAAGGAATAATGCATGAGTAAATGGTGCCCATGTAAATTCAAAATGCTCGTACGAAATTTCTACAGTCTTGGTCTCCGTTATAGCAAAGTAAAAAGATACTTCCTTTTTGGATTTCATACCGTCGGATCGAAAATACGAGTAGTGGATCTTACCTATGTAAGACTTGATATCCAAACCGCTAATCCCAGTCTCCTCACAGACTTCGCGGATCAAAGTTTGAATCTCATTTTCGCCCTTTTCTTTATGACCCTGCGGGAATCCCCAAAAACCCCTTCTATTCCTTAGCAGGAGGAATTCAGACTGATAATGGGAAAAAGACTCTTCTTCAATGCCTTTTTTTCTATATGATATAACAGCTCCGACTGACCGCTCTATTAGCGCCACTCCGAGTACAAATTGGTGTATGTGTGACTATTATAATTATATATGCCCTGTGATAATTCGAACTTCAACCTCAAGAACGTTAAAGGTATTAATAGCCAAGCAAGGAATCCGATGGAGTGGAGGGCCGGTCGTCTAGTCCGGTAGGATACGGCATTGGCATTGCTGAGGTCGTGGGTTCGAATCCCACCCGGTCCACCTTAATCCTTTGTCTTGCTTGAATTATTAGCGAAATTCTGTTATGAATATTTCCTGTATTTTAAATACGATATTCTGCCTATGTATAATATGATAGTTCTTGGTAAAATTCTTTTCCAAATGATTATATCCTAAAGCATGAATTATCCTGAAGGTTTCCAATTTCTCCGACTCGATAATACTGCCTATGCTCTCCTTTTGATCCCGTATTTTTTTTACTACATTGTGCGGCAAATAATTAGGGTAGATCTTTGATTTCGCATTTACCAAGACCTTGCCATCTTGTTTCTGAACGATATTTACTGATCTATATATGACATCAATGAAGTCATCCTGCTCTAATATCTTGACTTCTGTTTCTGAACCAATTAATATAGATATCGTATTCTCTAAAGTTCCTGTGACAGAAAGTAATATCTTTTGGGGTAACGGTATTGTCTTATTTATTTTTTTCTCCAGATTGCAGATGCCCTGCTGTACTTTATTGTGCT
>JAREAJ010000047.1 GCA_029240395.1 Nitrososphaeraceae archaeon | reverse complement strand
TTCCGATACTAGATTTATTCCTTCTCCTGGAAATTCTATAACCTGGCCTGGATAATGCCATACACACGTCCATACCAAAGATGCCTATCTCAGGATCGTACCTAGTGCCTGGAATGTCGATGTGTTCATGAATACCTATAGATAAATTGCCGAAATCATCAAAAGATGAAGCCTTGATTATATTGCCCTTTGCCGCTATGACTCTTTTTATAAATTCCACTGCTTTGTCTCTTCTTAGCGTGACCATGGCACCGATGGGTTCCCCCTTGTGAATTCCGAAGTCTCTAACCGTATTTTTAGCCCCACAAACCTTCGGCCGCTGCCCGGTAAGGACGTTTAACGCTTTTTTTGCCTTCTCTACCGGTTCACCTGACCGCCCGACGCCAATATTTATTACGACCTTGCTAATGGCTATGTTCTTCATCGGGGAAGAAGCAGTTTGGGAACTCATTCCTGGCTCACCCTAATTGCAGGTTCCTCGGGGACCACAGGAATTACAATATCAACCGGTAGCTCTACAGATCTATTGCCGAAAGATAAAAGGGCTCTCTTTGGAAGTGAGAAAATTCCTTCTCGAACATCTTCCACCCTTCCAATTACTCCTGCGTTTTCGCCTCGGGTGACAAGTGCAGAACAACCTTTTTCGAATTTGATACGATTTGTAACTTTCATCTCGGGGATGCTTAGGATGCAGCTATCTCCAACATTCATTTCTTCATCACTAATAATCGTCTTACCGTCATGGAAGCCATACTGGAGTTTTCCTCCCTTTACCTTAACCTTTCTACTTATCTTGGCTATCTTGGATTTGGTTTCCTGGTGAGATATAGAGACGGGTCGCAAAATATCTGAATCTTTAGCGATAAACCTAAATGCTTCTCCAGAAGGACTGAACTCTAGTACGTCCATCAAACCTATCGCTCTGTTCACATCTAGGCATATTTGCCCGTCAATTTTTACTTTTCTGCCTTTAACAATAATCTTTGCTTCGTGCATCGTCCTGCATACCTTAAGAATGTCTCTTAAAACGACTCCTAACGGATATGAACTGCTTTTGGAATGAGGACCAGGGCTGACCTTGAGAACAAATCGACTTTGTTTCCTCTCAATTTTCCAAAAATTGGGAGCCGCTTGTCTCTTTAGCTTTGTACCTCCACCCTTGTTTGCCATCAACTATCTCCTTCCTTTTTCAATCGTTTTTTGCCCCTCTTCTTTGGATTCGAATTTGTTCCAGCCCTGTTTTTAGATATCTTACCCTGCAGTGCACTTTGGCGACGTTTATCATCCAGATTAAGATTAGAAATTGCAACATTCGAAGCGTGAATCTTAACCTTCACATTTCCCCCTTTTACTTTTTCTCTTTGGATTCCTTCAATTGCCAATGTTCCAGTCCTCGTACTTACGGACTCAACTTTTCCTTCTATTCCGCTATACTCGCCTCTCATGACTCTCACCGTGTCCCCTTTGATAACCCTGCACGATCTATGTTTATACTGTTGATGCAAGTTGTCTTCAAGATGAGCTGCTATTGATGAGTCACGTGTGTGCTTTGATATCTGGGCTAGCTTCGGATTTAATTTTGACATACCAATAGACCTAAATTATTATTGATGCAAGATTCGCTATCCTTGGCCACTTCTCTGCTGCCTCTGCTGCCACGGGGCCCTTTATGTCTGTACCCTTAATTTCTCCTTCAGGCGTTACTAGCACAGCGGCATTGTCCTCAAATGTTACCCGCACTCCACTTAGTCTTCTAAGAGGATATTTTTGTCTTATGATGACGGCTCCAAATATCTGTTTTCGGAGATCCGATTTGCCTTTTTTAACAGTAACTGTTATAAAATCTCCTACGGCGGCTGATGGCATTCTGGAATGCCTGCCCTTGTAGCGATTAACCATGGCTATCTTTAATATTTTCGCCCCTGTATTGTCGGCGCAAATTAAAGTAGCGGTAACTGGAAGCGCCCTCGTAATATAGGGGCGGAATTCTTCTACTCCTTTCGCAGAAACAGCCCTTGTCTTAGCCGCCATTGGTCTCGCTTGCCTCAATAACCGTAAATGAAACCGTCTTCGAAAGTGGCCTACATTCTGCTATTCTTACCTGCTGGCCCTCTTTAGCAGTAATGCATGAGGGTAAATAGGCATGTACCTTGGATCTACTTCTCTCCAACCTCTTATATTTAGGAACGGGGTGAGGATATTCCCGCGCGACAACCGCCATCTTATTTGATTTTAAGCTTATTACCAGACCACTAAACGACTTACCTCTAACGGGCAGTGACCCATGAAATACGCACTGCGTGTCATTGCAGGTCTTTCTGGGAGAAGCGACAGATATACCAATATTTCTAACCATCTTCAACACCTATCGCTTTCTTGAGATTCGATCCTCCGGTCTACCTATCAATGAAGAACTACTTATAAAGCAAACGCCAGAGTCAAGTCTAAATTTTATAGTACTATTTCCCTTCGGCACCACTTTCGTCCCCTTGGTTGTTCTGACCAAAATGGTATTCTTTGTTTCACCGATAATGTTCCCGCGTATGGTTTTGGAGGCTGTGGACGGATTCAAAATCTCAACTTCAAGACCAATAATTTCATGAGATAAGATGGTATCTGCTTTGATCAAAGTTCAGACCTTTTTTCCTCTCAAGATGGTTAATATCCTTGCTATGTCTCTTCTTATCCATTTGATGCTGCCAGTCTCCTTTTTTAATGTGCCCTTTGCTTTCTCCGATTTCAGCTTAATAAGTTCGGACTTAAGCTCCGAAAGTTTCTCCTCTAACTCAGTTTGGTTCATGTCCTGAAGAACCCGCAGCTTAACTCTAGCCATTGGTTGTTCCCTCCGCAGTTAACTCCTTTGCGGGTTGTTCTTTCTCTGAGGATGAGACTTTATTTGTAGTAGTAGCCTCATTCTGGATCGAAGAAGCTGTTTCCTGTGGAGGCAGAGCGGTTTCCTTACTTTCTTGGCCATCTGCAAGTTCGAACTCCTCAGGAAGTTCATTTTTCAAAGCAATACGAAGCTGCACACCCATCAGACCCATCTTAGTCAATACATGGGTTATCCCAGTGTTGACTACCCGTGAGGCAACGTCTCCACTCTTGGGGATGATTCCAGCAGAGTGTTTCTCAAAGTGGGCTCGCTCACTTCGGAGCTTTCCTGAGATAGAAACCTCTACTCCAAGGGCTCCAGCGTTCATAACGGTATTGATTGTCCATAGAGCCGCTCTCCTAAAAGCCGTGCCCCTCTCGATTAATTGTGCTATTCTGTTGCACATTATTTTCGGATTTAATTCCGGGACCGAGACTTCCATTACGGAAATTTGTGGACTATTAAGCCCAAACTTCTGCTCAAGTTTAGCAGTAAGATCCTTAATACCCGTCCCCTTGCGACCAATTACAAGTCCAGGCCGAGTCACGTACAAGGTTATCCTGGTCCCGATAGGCGTTTTTTGGACATCGGCAAACCCATATCCTGCATCCTTTAGCGTTTGTGATAAATATTCGTCAAGTTCCATGCTTCTGTAATTGCTCTTTATAACATTTTTTACAGCGTTCATTTTTCTTACCTTATCTCCTTGGCAACTAATTCCACCTGCACCAGCGTATCTATTTTAGGTGTTGACCTTCCCATCGCTCTGGGCATAAATCGCTCTAGTTTCCGAGCCTTATGGACAACTGCACTAACTATCATAAGCCTGTCAAGATCCATTCCCTTATACTCTGCATTAGACTCCAGATTGTCCAGGAGCCTTAGAAATTCTCTCGTGGCTTTTTTTGGAAATCTGCCCGCAAAAAAACCATCACGAATATTTGACCTGTGAGCAACCTCATTATTATATCTTCTATAAGGCACAGCAATATCCTTTGATAAAACCCGCTCGAGGAATTCTCTTGATTTCTCCAGAGACATTCCCTTTATAGCAAGGGCAATTTCTCTTGAATGTTTGTGAGAAATGTCTTTATCCTTTATTCTCGCTCTGACATGCCTGGATTTGTCGAATTCTTGAAAGGCATAGTTATGCTTACCCATAGAAATCTCACTTCAATGGAACATACAAGCTGGATCTAGATGATCCAACCCCTGGCGCGCCATGCTGGACTCTCTTATTAGTAATAGCATACTCTCCCAGGTAATGTCCAATCATTTCTGGTCGTATCAAAACCGTTGAAAAATCCTTTCCATTATGAACCTGTATACTAAGACCTATCATGTCAGGAAGAATAATCATGTCTCTTACATGGGTCTTTAGAAGGCCTTTCAATTTGCCCTCCTTTGCCAGCTTTATTTCTTCGCGCAATTTTCTCTTCTCGTCGTTCATATACTTGTCAACTCTTTTATCAAGCGATCTACGTTGTCGCGAATTGAGAAGTGGTAATATGGATTCTATAGAAGATGACTGTAATTGCTGCAGTGAATAGCCTTTGAACTTAAATTCACGCACCATTAGGATTCAGTAATCTCCAGTTCTCTGCTCCTTTTAAATCTAACTAGCAAAAAGTGAGAATTAGACAAGGCCCAAACGAGTTGCAAGTTCCCGTGCTCCTCCTTCAGTGCTGAACTTTATGATTGCTTTTTTCCCCCGAATTGTTTTAGCCGTATTTACCTCACTCGTATCAGCTTCATAAACTATTTTCATGGCCTCGAGAATTTCTTTTTTTGTACTTCTTTCAGAAACGATGAAAGTCAACTTATTCTCTTTCTCAATAACATTGAACGTTTTCTCAGTTACATACGGCTGGATAAATATGCTACTTGCCTTTTCTGCAGATATCGTTTTCTGTTTTTTTCCTTTCCCCTTCATTATTAGCATCACTGCATAACCAGATAATGATCTTTACGCCCGTATTTTTCGAGGTACTCTAATGATCCCTTGGAAAACACGGTCAGCCTGATTGGTTTTGCCCCGGGAGCCAAATCAAGCACACTTAATGATTCAACATCCTTGACGTCTATACCGGGTATTGAATTGGCGAGCCTACACACGTTTGAGCCTCTCCTTACCACAACCAGCGCACTGGTTCCAGTGCTCTTTGCCCGACTGCCACTTTTCGTTCCTTTGGCCTTTGATGCACCAGATCTTGAGAGATCTTCCGCTAGTCCAAAAGCCAATAATGCTTGGACAAGATCTCGCGATTTGGTAATTGATTCTATGCTATCAGAAGCTATAATTGGAAAATCTGAGATTCCTTCAACACGGTGGCCCCTGCTTACGATAATATCCTTATGACTGGTAGCTGCTATAGCAGAGGATAGTGCCAACTGTCGCTCCTTTTTATTGATTTTTTTGTAGATATCTTTCCATGACTCAGGAGGATGGGCTATCCTACCGGCTCTTACACCCGCCACTCCTGCCGCTTGACCTGCCCTACTGAATCCCTGGCCTCGTATTCGTGCAAGCCTTGCGATTCCAAGCCCAGTATTTCGTGATTCTGCACTTACCATTTCCCCAGCTGCTGGGTACCGACCTTGTTCTTGGAACTTATGCGAGAGCAAATTGACATAGGCTCGTCGAATCACGTCTGGCCTGTAGGGAGTTTCGAAAACATGAGGTAATTGCACAGTACCCTCAGCTTTCCCATGTGTTGACCTTACGACTAATTCAGTCTTCATACGGACACAACCTCTACAACTTTTGGCTCGATTACTTTTCGTCTGGTTTCCCTCATCGGCTGGCGAAGTTTTACTATTCTTTTTGGAACACCTGGTACAGAGCCTCGCAGCACCACGTAGTCGTCTCTAACGAGTCCAAAGTGCTTGAATCCTCCTCTCGGATTGATTGGTGGCTGCTCTTCTTTGTCGGCGGATGACATTAATAAAATGCGTTTGTTATATTCGGTTCTTTGATGAAACCCTCTTTGACCCTGTCGAGCAACAGTATACATTACGACAGCAGGAGAGATAGGCCCTAGTGTTCCAACCGCCCGCACACTCTTTCTGGACTTATGCTGCTTCCTTTTAACTCCGAACCTAGTAATTGGTCCCTCTACCCCTTTACCCCTTGTAATCCCGAGTACATCCACATACTGTCCCAGCTGAAAAACATCGTTAATTCGAATGTCTTTGCCAAACAGACTCTTGACGTACTCAAATTTTTTCTGGTTGT
>JAREAJ010000046.1 GCA_029240395.1 Nitrososphaeraceae archaeon | reverse complement strand
AACAGCATCTGACTACATGATACGTTAAAGGTAAATCGGATGATCAAGATTTATTTATCTTCAAATAACTTAAAATGGAGGGCTTAGGCCAACCAACCATCAACAGGTACGCTAGTCACTTTCTTGTTTTTTGCTTGAACGAGACCTCGAGTCCGGTTCGAAGAAAAGCTATCTCCAAGAAATCCAGCGAAGAGTCCGAATTACCAAACTTTCTCGTTTTGGTTTGCCGTTTTGTCCTTGAAGTAGTCACAAACAACGGGACCCACCTCGTGCATAGTAGAAACCTTCGTCCAGTCATATTTCCTTGCACGATTCGTGGAAACTTGCTGTTCACCATTTCTTAAGACTTCCTGCATAATTCATTCCATTTCTCTGATTGCCCATTAGAATCAGAGAGCTCAGAAGCCAGTGCGTCTCCGCCTAAACCATTCTTCAGATGACGATGACATGGTGGTTGGGCTCTGAGATGACGTTGTATTAGAAATGTTGCCTAATGTTCTCGGCTTCGTACTTTAACTGCTTGTCGAGATCTCTGAGAAGGGACTTTTGGGCTTCGTTCAATGCAGTTGGTACCTTAACGTTAACTCTAACCAACTCGTCACCTTTACTATAACTACCATAACGGGGCAAACCTTTTCCTTTAATCCTCAGTATTGTATTCGGCTGCGTACCGGCTGGGATCTTGACCTTTTCATTGCCTTCAAGAGTTGGAACTCGGAGTTCTGTTCCTAATGCGAGATCAGTGAAATGAAGATCGAGGTTATGCAGAAGGTGTCCATCTTCCAGTCTCTCAAATTGCGAATGAGGTTTGATATGAACGCGTATCAATAAATCGCCAGCAACACCACTTTCAGATGGTTCCCCTTCGCCACGGAGCTGAAGCGTCATCCCATCCTCGACTCCTGATGGAATTTCTAGTTTTAATTTCTTGTTTTTTCTAACCTTCCCTGATCCACCGCAAACGCTGCAGGGCTTGTCAATGATTTCGCCTTGACCTCGGCAAGTTTGACATGGTTCCAGTGACACGAATGTCGAAAACCTATTTTGATTATACACGCGTCTCATTTGGCCTTGACCATTACAAACGCTACATTTTCTCGGTTTAGTTCCTGGCGAGGCACCACTTCCATTACAGGTGCCACATTTCTCAAGCTTGGGAAGCTCAATTTCGTCTTTTCTTCCCTTTAAGACCTCTTCTAATGAGAGTTCAACATCGTAGAGAACATCCCGGCCTTTTCTTCTAGCCGTCCCCCCAAAATTGAATCCGAAACCGAAGGGGTCACTGCCTCCTCCCATACCGCCAAACCCTCCGCGACCACCAAATACCTGTTCAAAGATATCTCTAAATCCCCCGAAGCCGATGTCCTTGAAGATCTCATCAAAGTTCGCTTCGGAACCTCTGAAGGCATCTTCTGTACCCACGTGACCGTAGGTATCATACCTTTTTCTCTTAGTATCGTCAGATAATACTGCGTATGCTTCAGAAATTTCCTTAAACCTTTCTTCGGCTCCGGAAGATTTGTTCCTATCTGGATGATACTGTAGAGCCAGCTTCCTATACGCAGTCTTAATATCGTCTTTACTTGCAGCCCTTGGGACACCCAGTACTTCGTAATAGTCCCTCTTGCTCATACCTGAATGCCCGTGATGTCAACCATTTTAGTCTTGTTATTATAAAAAACTAAGGAGGGGGTGTTGTTCCCGATGCCCCGCTGCCTCCTGCAAAGCCACCCGAACCTTCTGTGGTTCCCGCCTCGGCAGTTGGGCCGGTTGCACCCGCTGCGGCAGCTGAAGGTGCTGCTCCTGCTGCCTTGTAAACCTCTGTACTTACTTCTCCGAGAATGTTCTTAAGTTCCTGTGTTTTCGACTTGATATTGTCGGAATTATTGGAGGATATGGCGTCCTTAAGCTCCTGGGCGGCTTTGTTAACACGTTCAGCTTGTTCGGGCTTTATCTTATCCTTTAAGTCATCCTTTACGAGTTTTTCGGCTGAATAGACCAAATTATCCGCTTCGTTCTTTATCTCTGCCTCTTCTTTCTTCTTTTTATCAGCCTCTGCGAATTGTTCGGATTCTTTCTTCAGCTTTTCAATTTCATCCTTTGATAGCTTTGCGTTTGCCGTTATCGTTATCTTTGCTTCCTTAGATGTCGCCAGGTCTTTGGCAGTTACATTTAAGATGCCATTTGCATCAATATCAAAGGTAACTTCAATTTGTGGAACCCCTCTAGGTGCTGGTGGGATCCCTGAGAGGTTAAACATTCCAAGGGAAACGCAGTCAGCAGCCATGGGTCTCTCGCCTTGCACCACGTGGATCGTAACCGCTGTCTGGTAATCGGCGGCGGTTGTGAAAACCTTGCTCTTTTTTGTGGGTATCGTTGTATTGCGCTCGATCAATGCTTCTTTCAGTCCACCGAGCACCTCTACTCCTAGCGTCAACGGAGTGACGTCTACTAGGAGTATATCGGTGGATACATCACCGGCTATAATGGCCCCCTGTATAGCTGCTCCCATGGCAACCGCCTCCATAGGATCGATACCGCGTTCTGCTTCCTTACCCATCACAGTTCCAACAAATTGCCTAACCATCGGCATTCTTGTCGGTCCACCAATAAGTATAATCTTGTCAATATCAGCAGGCGACAGTTTTCCATCTTGCAAAGCCTGCGTAATCGAGGTCTTACATCGCTCAATTATAGGTCTAACAAGCTCCTCAAGTTTCGCCCTTGATAGACTCAGAACAAGATTCTTCGGCCCTGATGCAGCATCGTAAGCAAGAAATGGGAGATTGATCTCTGTCGTGACGACGTTCGAAAGCTCAATTTTTGCCTTCTCGGCTGCCTCTCTTACCCTCATCATGGCAGCCTTGTCATTATTGATATCTATTCCAGACTGTTTTTTGAATTCATCTACGACATAGCTTACAAGCGCATTGTCCATATCAGTTCCTCCGAGTTGAGTGTCGCCAGACGTGCTTTTGACCTGAAATACCCCACCGCCCATTTCCATGATTGTCACATCCAAAGTCCCGCCCCCAAAATCAAACACCATAATTTTGAGGTCTTTCTGGGCCTTGTCCAAACCGTAGGCTAGAGAGGCAGCTGTCGGTTCGTTAATAATCCTGACTACTTGTAACCCGGCAATTTCTCCGGCATCTTTTGTTGCCTGTCTCTGGTTATCATTAAAATATGCAGGCACTGTGACTACTGCCCTGTCAACTGTCTCGCCAAGGAATGCCTCTGCGTCTCTCTTAATCTTCTGAAGAATAAATGAGGATATCTGCTGTGGAGTATACTCTTTGCCAAATACATTAAACTTAAAGTCTGTCCCCATCTTGCGCTTTGCGGCAAGAACAGTGCCCTCCGGGTTTGAAATCATCTGACGCCTTGCAGGTTCCCCCACTATAAGCTGGCCATCTTTGGTAAAAGCGACAACTGAAGGGAAAGCTTTGCCGCCGACCGAGGTTCCCTCGGCTGCCTGTATGATAGAGGGTTTACCACCAATCATTGCCGCTGCGGCTGAGTTACTCGTCCCAAGATCAATTCCTATAATTTTTCCCATATCTAAATATCACTTTCCTTTTCTAGCTTTTCTGTAGCATTAACGGTATTTTTAACTATCTTCTTGGAAGTCTCTACTAGGCTGGGCCTTAAAACTTTATTGTTCAACATATATCCTTTGCGAATCTCACTAGTAACAGTATTCTCCGGCACATCATCAGAATACTGAAAACTTATGGCATCATGAATATTAGGATCAAAAGGTGTTCCGACAGACTCTATTTCTATTACTCCTTCTGAGCGTAGAAGATTGTCGAAATTTTTTAGGATCCCCTGCAGTCCCTCGATTATCACAGGATCTGAATTATCCTGTTTTACCATTTCAAGGGCCCTGAGGTAATCGTCTCGAATATTCAGGAACTTTAAAAGAATCTCTGCTTCACTTGCTTCAACCTTGGAAGAGAGCTGCTTTTCCATCTGCTTTCGATAGTTATCAAAATCTGCCATCATGTACTTTAGCTTATTGAGATGATTATCTGCAATTTCTCGAGCTTGTGTGAGATCTTCCCTTAGCCGAGATAACTCCTTTTCATAATCAATTTCACTTTCTTGCTTTTCGGATGGAGCCGCTTGAACTTCTTTTGGCTCTAACCGTTTATCTTCCTCATTATCGTCCTTACTTCCGGAGTCTTGTATCTCCACCTTTCCGCCTTCTTGGGGATCGGTGCTTTCTCCTCCTTTAATCAATTTAATTAGTCATGACATTTCAGCAGAAGCTAGATAATTACATATCGCGGGTGATTATAGTATTGGATCTAGAACCATCCAACACCAGTAATTTAATAGTCTTAATTTCGAACTTAGAAATATTATTATGACCTGTACAGCTGAGATTTAGAATATGACTTATGAAGATGATCATGATGACAAGGAAGTCTTGGCAATTAAGCAAAGGAAGCTATTAGAAATGCAAAAGATCGCTGCGGCTAAATCATCTCTGAGTAATATATCCAAACCGATTGTTCTAAACGACTCAAACTTCATGGAGGAAGTATCAAAATATCCACTCATTCTCGTCGACTTTTGGGCCCCTTGGTGCGGCCCCTGTAGGATGGTTTCTCCCATAATAGAACAACTTGCAAGCGAATATGCTGGCAACGCGGTTTTTGGAAAGCTGAATATAGATGAGAACCAGCTGGTTGCCAGATCTTTTGGCGTTCAAAGCATTCCAACAATGCTGATTTTCAAAAATAGAAAGGTCATTGACGTATTGGTAGGCGCTCTACCTAAGGCCCAAATTCAGATGAAGATAAAACAGCATCTGTCAGACTCACAAAACCGCACGGGCAACGGTATCTATGGGTGAAATAGGATGAATAAAATAAAAAAACAGTTGGGACTAGGCTATACCTAGATTTGGAAATGACGCGACATTAATTCCAAGTTCTCCCTGGATCTTTCGGATCTTAGTGGCATACTCTGTCATTTTCGTGTTGTCATTGTGGACTTTTGCGATCCTATAGCCTTTCCATGCCTTTCTTAAGGCTCCCCAACTTTGGCCCGTGCTGAAATTATTCGCACCATCAGAGGTCTCTGAAGTTTCTTGATGAAGTGACATTATAGCTGTCATATCTGTGAGATAGTATTTTGCATTGATACTTAGAACCCACTGTCAACTTTATCATATTCATGAGTCAAAGAAGTAAACACATTGAGAGTATTCTAAACAAAGAAAAATATTTTTTAGAATTTGAAATGTGCTAAGGGTATGCTAAATCAGTTTTCTTATGATATAGCGGCTCCTATCATGTTAAGCATAATTTCCCTTAACGGACGACCTCGCCCCGCATGCCTCACATAACAAAAACCCTAGTTTCTTATTTTTCTCTGTTCTGGTATCTGGGCTGCCGCATACAGGACATATTACATATTCTTTGACATATCGATCAATTAATGTCGCAAAGGACGATGGCTCTTTGCGTCCCAAAAATATAACTCGCTCGCCGGCAATGTAGCCAGCTGAGGCAAGCTCCTTGTTTAGGTAGAGCAATAGTTTTTCTGGATCCCTTCTAAGAGCTTTAGGAAATTCGATAAAGTTTCTAAAGATCGTGCGTTGACCGACCCAGATTATTTGGGGAGATGGGAGTTCAAGCCTCGAGGCTTCCTTTCGAGAAGTATTTTTTAACTGTCCCTGTAAACGCTTTAATAATCTTTCATAGTCTGATTTTGTTTGTTGACTCACAACTGTAGTATTGCTATCCCTCTTTAATTTAAGTTTGTCCAATCTGCACAATGAGTTTATTTATGAAATTGATACAGCTTGCCTCAAGCCTTGACGCGATGGTTTGGCCTTACGGATTAAGAATCTGTAATTATAACCCCTAAGCCTTTTCCTAGATACTTTCATTGCTAATGAGGATGAGTCACATCCTATCCAGTGTCTATTCATTCTACTTGCAACTAACAATGACGTACCCGAACCGCAGAAAAAGTCAGCAACGGTATTGCCGGGCCTAGAAAATTTTCCAATTATCCTTTGTAGTAGCTCCACATGTTTTTCGGTTCCATAGCCTGTTGAGTAGTCATAGGTTTCTATGTCGGTCCAGATATTGTCAAGTATTTTATGTGACTTTGCAGGGATCCAGTATTCTGGATATTTTACTCCT
>JAREAJ010000008.1 GCA_029240395.1 Nitrososphaeraceae archaeon | reverse complement strand
ATTTAATACAAATAGATGCTTCTTGGCCTGATTGGAAAGGCAAATGTAGGTAAATCTACATTTTTTAATTCGGCGACAGATCTTAACGTACAGTGCGGAAATTACCCCTTCACAACAATTTCTGCAAATATGGGAGTAACGTATGCTAGAGTTGAGTGCGTATGCAGAGAGTTTAGTGTACAAGACAGTCCAATCCATTCACTCTGCATCGATGGGGTAAGGTTTATTCCCATCAAGCTAATGGATATCGCCGGCCTTATACCTGGGGCTTCCAAGGGAAAAGGCCTGGGTAATAAGTTTTTGGATGATGCTAGGCAGGCTGATGCTCTAATTCACGTAGTAGATGCAGCGGCCTCGACAGACGCCGAAGGAAGACCAGTGACGCCTGGTACGGGGGATCCGGCGTTTGATATGCAATTTGTAGAAGAGGAACTCGATCGGTGGGTTGCAAGTGTGTTAGGTAGAGAATGGGGCAAATTGGTACGGGAGTCCAGTAACCAAAGCATAAAACTTGAGCACGCGATCTCCGCGCGATTATCGGGACTATCTATCAACGATACACAAATTGTCAGCACTATTGGTGAGTTGGGTCTCTCAGTGGGAAATGCTGCTGAATGGTCTGAACAGGACCTGCTAAAATTTTGCGAGAGATTAAGAGCCAAATCTAAACCCATAGTGATTGCCGCAAACAAGGCCGATTTACCTTCAGCAGGGATTGGACTAAGCAACATTAGACATATGAGGGAAAACGCTATCGCATGCTCATCTGAGCTAGAGTTATTGCTTAGGCGAGCGACAAGACTAAAAATGATAGAATATTTGCCGGGAGACAGCAGTTTCAAAATCAATGAAGCTGCCACAATAAGCACGCAACAGCGACATGCTCTTCACAGGGCTAACACCTTTCTTGTCGAATATGGCTCCACAGGCGTGCAAAAAATTATCAATAAGGCAATTTTTGATTTATTGAAACTCATAGTTGTTTATCCCGTTGAAGACGAAATAAAACTCACTGATCGAAGAGGGAATGTATTGCCCGACGCTCATTTGCTACCGGCTAGCTCAACTCCAATTGACTTAGCAGAGAAGATCCACGCAGATCTAGCCAAAGGATTCATGTATGCCATTGATGCACGCAGCAAAATGAGGCTAGGAGCTGACTATAAACTCAAAAACAACGATGTGGTCAAAATTGTGTCGGCAACAAGCAGCAGGAGGTAATAGATTTATCAGATGCTTTGCTTGGGGATAGAGAGCACCGCTCACACATTTGCTTCATCCGTTATAGAATGTTCATCTATAGTAAATCCTGTAGATGGGAATCGCCTAACGAATCAGGAGAATCTACATGCAAGAATTCTTTCTGATTCGCGCAGTGTATTTTTACCCTCCGAAGGTTCCGGAATCCATCCTAGGCTTGCATCAAGACATCATGCAGAGGTCTCAGCGGATATCCTAAGAGAAAGCCTAAACGACGCAGGTCATTGTATCCGCGATATTGATATAATTGCCTATTCTGCTGGGCCCGGTCTGGGCCCGTGTCTGAGAGTGGGAGCAGTTGTTTCTAGGACATTGGCTTCATTCTACAATAAGCCGTTAGTGCCTGTGAACCACGCGTTAGGACATGTAGAGCTCGGCATTATGCTTACACATGCGAGCAATCCCTTAGTCCTGCTCCTTTCCGGCGGCCACACAATGATCCTTGCATTTTCTGAGAATAGATGGAGAGTGTTTGGTGAAACACTTGATCTAACTATTGGACAGCTTTTGGACCAGTTCGGTAGAGCGAACGGTCTTTCATCTCCTTGTGGTGACAGAATTGAGCAGTTTGCAAGAAAATCAACAGGAAGCTATATCCGTCTCCCTTATGTTGTCAAGGGTAATGACGTTTCTTATTCAGGAGTTTTGAGCGCTGCAAAAAGATTATTAGACACAAGAAGAGGAAACAGTGAATTTTTTGCGGATCTATGTTACTCATTGCAAGAGACGGCGTTTGCGATGATTAGCGAAACAATTGAGAGAGCCATCTCATTCTTTGGCAAGAAGGAAGTGTTGGTGGTCGGAGGAGTGGCAGCGAACAATAGACTGAAGGATATGCTTCATCAGGCATGTTTAAGGCATTCTTCTGAGCTTTTCGTCTTACCATGTAAGTTTGCTGGAGATAACGGGTGTCAAATCGCCTGGACTGGTATTGTCGATTATTTATCTGGACACAACAAGGTTGATGTAGAAAAGTCGTTTGTGCACCAATCATGGAGAATTGATACGGTCGACGTACGATGGCGGCGGCTGACTTAGGATGTGTCTTAAATGTTAACGCTCGCGATCTGTTTTCTAATTAGCTTTTCCCATTTGCCTGGATTAAGCACCCCGAACTTGTAGATGTATTCTCCAACACTAATTACTACTTTTGCTATCAAGAAACCTCGAGCTTCGACATTCGAGATCTTAGCCAGATCAATGTTCAAGATCAAATCGCCTGCCTCTTTCCATAGTGTTGTCATCTTACCTTCCGTTTTCTCAAAGAGCAACCTTTGATTAGTAAGTGTTAAGACGCCACTTTTGAGGTCATCTTCCGCGCAGTCTTCCTGAAAAACCACCTTTTCTCCTTCCCGCAGAACTTCGGCGCGCACGTTTTTATTCCAAGACTCATGAATATAATGATATTGGCAAGTTCTCCTCATGTCCTTCTGAGTAAGGGGGCCGAAGCCGACATTTACCGAACGAGATGGTACGGCAATAAAGCTGTTTCGAAAGTCCGGCCTGAAAAGTCTTACCGTCAAAAGACACTTGACTTTGAAATTCGTAGGCACCGTACTATACATGAGGCCACCATGCTATCCAGCGCTAAAGATATAGGAATTAGAACACCATTCGTTTATTTTGTCGACCCCGTGGCGACAGAGATAGTAATGGAATATATTGAGGGAGTAAGTCTGAAAGAAAAAATAACCCTTGACCTTGTTTTGAAAATGGGTAAATGCACAGGATTGTTGCATATCAATAATATTATCCATAACGATCTAACCACGTCCAACTTTATTAATTCTAAATATGACGAGATTGTAATGCTAGATTTTGGACTAGCATTCTTCTCGGAGAGATTAGAGGATAAGGCGGTAGACATCCGTTTAGTTAAGGGAGTTTTTTATAGCTCTTATGTATCTATTTGCGTTGATGCATTTTCAGAGTTTATTGCTGGTTATATGTCGATCACAGGTGAGGAAAAAACTCAAGCTACACTGCGAAAAGTCCTTGAAATTGAACGCAGGGGTAGGTACACCAGGACTGGGGGCGTAGGTTAAACTCAATCCTGATTAGGGAAACTATTAGCTTTCGGATGTCATACTTGTATTTCTCAATTGAGAGATTACCTAGCTTGACAGAATGAGCTTGCCGAGGGGGGTGTACACTCACACATAATAGAACTCAAGTTCACACGAGTTACTCCCGCCAAAGGATGATCGTTTAATTGAGAGATGTATTAATTCCAAGCTTATGAAATCCATAGTCTTTGTTAGTTCCAACGAGAGTAAGTTCGATGAGGTAAAATCGCTTCTCAAAGGTTTCAACATTCATGTTAAGTTTATTAGAAAAAATTTGATCGAGCCCCAAGTAGAATCAATGGAGGTCATTGCTATGAGTAAGTCACAACTTGCATACTTGGAAATATCAAAGCCGCTTATTGTTGAAGACGATGGTTTATTCATAGATAAACTAAGTGGTTTTCCTGGACCGTATTCTGCATTTGTGTTTAAAACCATAGGGAATTTGGGGATTATGAAGCTAATGGAGAAGACAAGCTGTAGACGCGCTCTATTCAGGTCCGTCTTCGCTTTTCACGACGGAAAGAGTTCTCTTACCTTTAGCGGGGAGACGGTAGGAACTATAGCAAGAAATGCTACAAAAGGAGGATGGGGTTACGATCCTATATTCATTCCAGAGAATTCACAGCTGACATATGGGGCGTTAGAGACCATAGGGCAAAAGGGAAAATTTTCCCATCGAGCTATTGCTCTTAGAAAATTGGCAGAATGGTTCGATCGCCGCCCTGAGGTTGGTCAGAAGTAATAGAGGACTAATCTGATGTTGGTAGTATCCGTATTAGGTCTATCGCCCTGATTAGACTCATACCTAACCATGGACGCTAGCGAGAGCCGACAAATGCTCATGAGGTGTAAAGGAATAAAAAACTCCGATTAGGAATAAATTCAATGAAGATAGATAGCTGTATTTTTCCAGAGGATCTTCTCTATGATGTTGAAAATCTTGTTTGGGCAGATTCAAAGGCAAATAAGGTAGTCACTATCGGAATAACTGCTATACTATCTTCAATCTCTGGTAGGATATCTACCATCAAGATTAAGGATACTGGAACAAGGATAGAGAACGGAAAAAGACTCGCAACTATCGAAAGCAACAAGTATTTCGGAGTGATTAGAGCTCCGTTCACAGGAACGATTATCGAGGTAAATGATTCCATTCTTCAAAGACCAAAACTAGTAAACGACTTTCCTTATTCAGATGGGTGGTTTGTCAAAATGGAACCCTCGTCCGTGAATCAATATCGCAGAAACCTGCAGCCTATAGAAGAATGTCACGATAAGTTAAAGATCATAATAGACAACTTGCATATACGTTGTTTCGTAGCATATCCAGACTATGAGATGTACGAAATAGGGGTGGAATGCGCTGCGACTCTCACAAAATTAGATGAGATGGTTTCAAGAATAAATTTAGGAGAGATTATTCATGTAGTATCAGATGACAAGACGGCAGACCTGGAAATTACCAGATGGTCTGAGGACAGCGGACAGAAAATACTTGAAACTAGGCCAGAAGGAAACCTATTGCATATCATAGTTAAGAAAGTCAAATAGCCTGTTGATCTGTACAGGTGTGCAGATTGATGGCACAAAGTACAGATTGATCCTTAAACCTGGCATCAGAACTGCTATTTCTCTATAGGGTTTGCTATCATGTTACCCCACTCTGTCCACGAACCGTCGTAATTCTTTACATTGGGATATCCCAGCAAATATTTTAGAACAAACCAGGTATGCGAAGACCTTTCTCCTATCCTGCAGTATGTAATTATATCCTTATCTGATGTAATGCCCTTGTTCTTGTACATCTCTTCCAGTTCCTCCCTGGGTTTGAATGTGCCATCCTCCCTTACAGCCTGTGCCCACGGTATATTCTCTGCACCCGGGATATGGCCTCCTCTTTGTGCGTGCTCCGTAGGGTATTCTGGGGGTGCAAGTATCTCCCCGGTAAATTCCTTGGGACTCCGAACATCAACCATTTTTACCTTGGGCTTTTGGTCCAAGGCTTTTTTCACGTTGTCTAAGAACACTCTAATGGTCTCGTCCGGAGCGGACGCTTTAAAGTTGCCTTCTGATAGGCTCTGTGGGATATCTTTGGTCAAAGGTCGGTCTTCCTCGAGCCATTTTTTTCTTCCACCATTCATCAATCTAACGTCATTAGATCCATAATATTTGAAGACCCAAAACGCAAAAGCGGCAAACCAATTGTTAAAATCCCCATAAAGAACTAAAATGCTCTCATTGTTTACACCGGCTCGTCGTAGCAATTTTTCACACGAGTCCCTTGATAGAATGTTTCTATTAGTCGGATCGTTAATATCTTCTTTCCAATCAAACAACACAGCATTGGGAATATGTCCCAACTGGTAATTGGCCTTGGGATCGTAATCTACTTCTGCTATTCTGACATTTGAGTCCTTAAAGTGATCCTCGACCCACTGGGTGTCCACTAAAACCTCTGGATGTGCATATTCCATATAAGGATCAAAGTGACGAATGTGTATATATTAGGTTTTATGTTCCGAGACCTAATGGATAGTCGGTTTTGGTTGCACAACTGATATATACGTCTGCATTCCTGCAGGGCTCGTATCCAGTGTAGGTGGAGTGGATTATGTTTTATTGCGTCCGAGTTAACTCTTATAGTTATTCCGATAAAGAAAAGATGCGGTAAAGGGATGCCTCCTCTCTCGCGTTGGCCATATGATCATACGATGCATCCTTGAATATACCTATTAGTGTAGCGGTCCTGGTTCTGAAGTACAACTATCCTAGATATTTCGCTTTCATCCATAATAACGAATCCAGGAAGATTTTTTACCAGAACATGTGCAATAGTTTTTACCTCGTTCATTTCTAGCATATTACTCTTCTCCAAACGCTGCGTCGACATTCCAATGTGCATATAAGATTTGATTTCTACGAAGTGTGGGTTTGCTTGTGACACGAGCAGCGCAAAGTCATTCGCAAGGTCTGTCCCTTCGTTATAACCTCTAATAATCGTCATTCTAAGTACCGTTCTGGTCTTAGCAGTCGCTAAAAATTCCAAGCTTTCCCTCCATCTTTCCCACGCGTCCCTGTGTCGCGGTCTGTTAATCAAATGGAACATTTTCCTATTGACTGCGTTTGTAGACAGGTAAAGCTGGGTAGGTAATGCATCTTCGTCGGCAAGCCTCTTTAGCATTCGTGGTTCCTGGCCGTTGGTCACTAGGAAAACAGATTTAGTGGCCCTGAGACTTTTCAAATATTTGATCAGTTGTGGCAATTTGGGATACATGGTCGGTTCGCCAGATAATGATATAGCATAATGAGCTGGTAGCAAACTTTCGTCCAGCCTTTTCGCATCATTTTTTTTGTTACCATAATACCCAGAAAGGAGGCGCTCCCTTTCTTTCATCAACTCGTTAACAATTACATCCGGTTCATCAACAAGATGCGCAGGCATTTGTAGAGTATCGTAAAATTCCGTTGGTCGCCAGCAATAAATGCATCTATTTTCGCAGTTCATTGCTGTAGGTGTCATTTCCATACACCGATGAGTCGAAATTCCATAAAATTTGTGTTTGTAGCAATTTCCTTCGTTTGCAAACGATTTCTTAGTCCAGTGGCAAAGCTCTACAGCTGAATGGTTGTACACGCCATACTTTGCCTTCTGTAGCTTTGATTTTGTCGAGGATGATATCTGTATTAAATTATCTTTCTCCGAATGGGAGATGTATTCGCCTGAACAGCTCATTTACAGATAGAGAGCTTTGAAACCAGGGGATTTAAAGTTTCCAATCTTGACGGATATTCTCTAACCTCTTTTAGAAATCTGGAACATTGCAGGTACAAGAAATGTCCATCTTCGGAATTGAAGTAACAGTAGTCTGGTTCTCACTAACAGTATTTTGTATTTGCTTGCGTATACGCGGAAGAACAGAAAATAAAAACCATACAGGGTGAGTTTATAATATGAAGGAGAACGGTTAAAAATTTTTGTAGTCCTTCCTAGGGAAATAAAGTGATGAGCGCAGATACGACTGAAATCATGACTGCGGGGCTTAGCCTCGTGGGCTGGAAGAAGCTGCCAGCAGACAGTGCAGTTCATGTAGGAGGTCGCAACATTCGAAAGGTGCTAGTATCAGTGGACGTCAGCACTGCAGAATTGCTCTTGGCAAAGAATATGGGCTGCGATGCAGTTATCGCGCATCATCCAATTGGGGTGTCTGCTATCAATTTTCATAAGGTTTTTGACAGGCACGTGGATTATATGGTAGAAAATGGAATTCCAAAAAATGCTGCCGAGGATGCGGTAAGAGCCCTAAAGCAAAGAACGCAAATGAAGTCCCACGCTAATATCTACAGGCAAACAGTAGACACTGCAAAGGCTTTACAAATTGCTCTGGTAAATATACACCAACCTTGCGACGAGTTCATGCGTAGGATCATTATGACAAAAATTAAATCAATCAAATGCACTGGAAGAGTTTCAAATCTGCTAAAAGTTCTCCAAGAAATTCCGGAATTCCGAAATGCCGTAACTAGACCACTGGTGGCCCTAGGAAGCATGCGAAACTATGTGGGTAGGATGGCTCTGGTTTTGGCCGCTGGAACAAATGGGGGCTACCGAATTGCTAAGCTATATTATGAGAACGATATAACTACTGTTATTTATCTTCACATCGATCCAGGAGAGGCGGCACGGCTGAAATCTGAAAAAGTGAAAGGGAATCTTGTACTCCTTGGCCACCTGGCCGGGGACTCAATTGGCTTAAATGCCTTCGCTGACAAGCTAGAACGACGCGGTATCCAAACCATCAGGCTAGGTATTATTTCCGGCTCTTAAGAAAAGAATAGAATGGCAAGTTAGGATCATGTATTGGTTTTGCGAGTATCAAGGAGCGAGAACTGTATAAATATAGTCAATGCTAATAAGGATTCCGCGGCCTTCGTAGTATAGCCTGGTCAGTATAGGCGGCTGTGGTGGCGGGGATCGAAAACAGGCAGAATATGGATTTGCTTGCAGAGACCGCTTGAGGAGGGTTCAAATCCCTCCGAAGGCCCCACTTAAATTGGCTATGTTTTCAGCTTCGGGTGATGACGAACTATCGTATCTCCTCAGCATCAATCGCCCTCGTCGCAGTTCAAATAAATGGTATGCGTGCCGGAGACGGGATTCGAGCCCGCGACCTTTCGATTATGAGTCGAACGCTCCAGCCAGGCTGAGCTACTCCGGCACCAAAAGCTCTGGCAGCGTTCAGCCAATAAAGCCTCTTTTTGAACATAATATAAAGTACTCAAACCTTGTGGGAAAATTTACCCTCAAATATACCAGGGGCATGCTAGACCATATTGTGGAAAATCCAAGAAACATTTGATTGTTTGACGGTCGAATACCGCGTTCAAAAACCTCAGAGCCAACTACCCTTCTGAAGGCTCTTCATTGATTTCACTTATCGCCGAGGGATTCTTGGATTAGATTATGCAGCCTACTGGCCGATATAAGCCTAGGTAGATGTTTCCGCTAATGAGCCCAGTCAAGTAGAACTGGATTCCTCTGATACCACTACTTTCATCACTTCGTTTCCGACTTGTTTTTGGAGTGGATAGAACAACTTAAGCTCTTCAGGATCGTACTCTTCGACCCATCTGAATTTCCTCTGTAAGGTAGCCGTATAAACTTTCTTCCAGTCCAAATCCACGTAAAGCAGCCAGGCCGCTATCACCCTAGGATCTATATAATTCCTCAGTGAGGTGCCTAGGCTATAGTCACGGGTTTCTTTCTGTAGTTTTAGTTGCAATTCTATTCTCTCTAGCCTGTCCTTGATTCTTTTCACTTGACTTTCTGTCTTCGAGCGGTCCGAGTCAAGTTCTGACCTCAGTTTTCTGATAGTCTCCTCTTTTTTAGCCACAGAGTCCTTAAACTTTTGGATTGCCTTCGCACTAGCAGGGTTTTTTGGATCAATTCCTTTTTTGTGATTACAAGTAATCGCCGCATTCAGGTTTGCAATCTTAACCGCGTAAATTTTCTCGGCTTCTGAAGACATTTTGTCAATCCTGTTGAAGGGTGGTCTTGCTAAGGTTTCTCTAACTACATTTGTCGTGATGAAAGTTCGAAATACTTTAGCAGTCAGTCCTGGGAGATTCTTGCTATCTATGCTTCTCAAAAAAGCATTTACCTTGCTTGAAGTTATGCCTTCAAATATTTGTGAGGTTCTCTCCTTGCCCTGCATTAGCGTCTTGAGGTTATTATATAACCCGATAGTATCCTCGCCGGTAACTTTGACTATTTTCTGCCAGGGTACACTGTCTTTTCCCAGAAAATTGAATTCTATGAGCTTTCCGCCATCTTTATCTTCTTTGAAAGTGATATGCTCTACCCTTAATGTTGACGCACCTACGGTGTCGGCTTCCTCGGGGTCCTTTTCATCTCCTACTCTCATTGCGAGTTTAAATATTAGGTAGCAGACAGTAGACGTTTTCCTCTGGTTAACATCCCGGGATTTGAGCATCCTGTTAATGATCTCGCGCTGTACCCTGCTGATGTGTCTCTCCAATCTGTTGGCTTTATCATATTTTTCCCTATCGCTATTCTGCCTTAGGCTGGAAGAGTCATGCAGCCAAACGTATTTCCTTTTGCCCGTCAGCTTTTCAATCCAGGTTGCAAGCCAAGTGGAGGAGTGATCATGAATTATTCCTTTCCAATTCCCTTCGGGTACGGGTGCCTCCTCCCCAAGATTTAAAATCACGTCGCTGGGGGTAACTCGAGGTTTCCATCTGCCCCTCAGAGGATGCTGACCGCGTCCCATGAAAAGCCCCGGAGGTTCGACAAGCCAGTTCGCGACATCCACTTCTACGCCATCCACAATTGCTTTTCCGTACCAACCCTTTAGCCGGTCTATTTCCGACTTTTTTGCCAACCTAATCTTCTTCTTTTCATCCTTGGGCAAATTCCTTATTCTTTCCATCTCCGACTCTTTCATCATTTTTTCTTGGTCGATTAGGGCAAAAGCCTCCGAGAAATCGATATCAGTTAAACGTGATATATTCTGAAATCTTTCGGGAAGTAGTTTCTTGAAGTCGCTAAGAAAGTTTGCTTGGAAAACCGGGTCTTTAATATAGTGAGTGTCTTTCTTCTTGGACCATGAATAGACGAGCTCCTCCTGTTCGTGACTGAGGGGATGTCTTTCACCGGCTATCGATATTTTTAAGCCTCGAATTTGATAATTCGGCGGAAAGGCTACCCCTCTATGCTCAAGTGTCGTCCATTTTCGGTGAGCGACTTCAGTCTTAAGCTTCATGCACTTTGTTCATGACGAGCAACTCTATTCTTAAACTTTACCCAGCAAGAAAGATTTGCTAAAACAGGCACACGGGACTTGCTTGTTGACTGTCATTCATCAATGCCCAGAGATAATGTCACCGAAAACAGTCTGCCATTTCATTACAATTATAATCCCGTTAACTTTTCATCCTTCGAAGGGGGGTTTCCAATTTTATTATCCTCTTCTTAGTTCTAGTCCCGTTTTAACTCTTTGTTTGATAATTCGGTGTGGCATTGTCTCCTTTGATACTTTAGAAACAAATTATTATGGTCGCGCGTTCGGTGCAGAAAGTATCGTAGTATATTGATAACCTCAGTGTGACATCAGTTGTAAGGGGATCATACCAACAAGGCATAGAGGTCTTCTCCGACATAGTCAGAAGTAGAAGTCAACCTATCAGTTGTCGAAACAGGTCATACTCGTCGCGGGATGTTTGCCCCAGAATCGCTGGTCCAAGCTAAGAGTAGGTCGGATCTCATATTGTTGCTGTACTAAACTTCCTACTACAATCGTTATTAGTGTGAGGTTTGAATATAGCGGTATGCCAAGGGCCTTTGTGCTCGTTAATGCCGAGCTCGGATACGAAACGACACTGGCAGATGAAATGAAAGGTATCGCTGGGGTAAGCAATGCATACACAATATATGGGGTTTACGATATTTTGCTCAAAGTCGAAGCACCAACCATGGACAAACTCAAGGAATTCATAAGCACAAGAATTCGGAGAATGAGAGGAGTGAAATCGACCCTGACGATGTTAATAATGGAAGATTAGTGTCCGTGTTTTGTGTTCTGCTGATTTTGTGATTTATACTTTGTATCTGAACTGATCAAGCTTTATCAATTCGCCATAGGAACCAAATTGAGAGGGATCCGTACGGTCAAGTAAAGAACCAGAATCGTCATTTTCTCCCCCCTCATAGGTTTTTAATAAACGGTAGGACGTGGACCTTTGAGCTGGTATCTTCCCTGCCGATCTTATTGCCGATCTGATTTCTTTCGGTTTCATAATTTGCCCGTATGAAGATCCAGCGGCGGTAGAAATGCTTTCATTAATCAATGTTCCTCCGAAGTCATTCGCTCCAGCACCCAGCAGTACTTGCGACATCCTCATCCCTTCTTTGACCCAAGAAACCTGGATATTGTTGATATGTCTATTCAGCGCTATTCGAGCCACGGCGTGCATCATTAGAACTTCATTTCCAGTAGCACCTGCTCTTAAACCGGGTACGGTGTGGCGACTATACATCGGAGCTTCAGTGTGAACAAAGCTCAAAGGTACAAACTCTGTAAATCCACCCGTTTCCTTCTGTATTGACCTGAGCAAAATCAAGTGCTTTGCTCTATCACTCGGACTTTCTACATGCCCGTACATGATGGTACTTGTTGTGGGGATACCAATGTAGTGTGCATATTTTATTATTGAAACCCATTCACTAACTTTTATTCGTCCAGGGGAAATAACATCACGGATATGCTGGTCCAGTATTTCAGCTGCTGTTCCGGGGTGGCTTCCAACACCTGCCTCTTTAAGCATTTTCATATACTCTGGAATAGGAACACCTAGACTCCTTGCTCCGTATAGGATCTCTTCAGGAGAAAAAGCGTGTATATGTATGTCAGGAAGAGCCTTCTTAATGGCCTCGCAAATATCTATGTAAAGCCTCCCATCCATTTTAGGTGGAAGTCCCGCTTGAATGCATACTTCTGTCGCCCCTAATTTCCATGCTTGTTTTGCTCTGGTTACTATCTCTTCAATCGGCAGCATGTATCCCTCCTCTTCTAGGAAGCCGCGACTAAAAGCACAGAAGCCGCATCGTTTGACGCATACATTTGTGAAATTGATATTTCTATTAATAACGTACGTCACAAAGTCGCCGGTCGCCCTCCTACGGAGCTCGTCGGCGACCATGAGTATCATGCCCATTTCCGTTCCCTTACATTTGAACAGTTCAGTGATTGCAACTTCTGAGAGTTCCTTTTCGTCAAGAGCGTCATCTAGAGCTGATGAAATTACCGGATCCACACTCTTTAGAAGTGAGTCAAAAGTCAGTTTACTACTTCCTCCCGTACAAGACCCCCGGAGTCAGAGAGCTGTTCCATATAGCCTCTAACTGTATCAGAAATGAACCCGTTGTCCGACTTAAAAATAAACTCAGGATATATTGGTAATCGCGCCCTAAGAGCGAAACCCTTTTGGAGTGTGGCTGATCTGATACCCTCCAGCGGTGGCCAGGGGAATTCTGGATTAACATGATCTATAGTTACCGGAGAAATCCCACCCCAGTCATTGATACCTGCATCGAGGAGGCTCCCATAGCAATGCGGATTCAGGTTTGGTGGCACCTGAATGTTTATATCCCGTAGAATGATCCGCGAAAGAGCAACAATTCGGAGGAATAAATCCATTTTGATGGAAGAAGATTTTTCCATTGCCGTACCGGTCTTTGGCATGAAGTTCTGCAATATTACTTCTTGGATGTGACCGTACTTTTCGTTTATTTCCTTTATGAGAAATAGCGAATCAATAATTTCCTCAGCGGTCTCCCCTATACCCAACAATAAACCTGTAGTGAATGGTATCTTCAATTGTCCTGCTTCTTCTAGAGTCCTTAACCGAACTTTAGGGTTTTTACTTGGGGCGGCGTGATGCGGCATACCGACGTCGGTCAATCTCGGGCTGGAGGACTCTAACATCATGCCCAGGCTCGCATTGCTCTCTTTAAGGAGAGACATTTCCTTTTTTGTTAGGCTCCCAGCATTGGTGTGCGGAAGCAGGCCGGTCTTCCTCATCAGCTCCTCTCCAATAGCGCCAACGTATTCGGCCGTCGAGGTGTAACCAAGGGATTTCAGCCAATCTCTCGCCTCTCCATATTTTTGTTCTGGCCTCTCCCCCGTAACTATTAATGCCTCAGTGCATCCATATCTTTTTCCCAGTTCAGCCAACGAAATGACCTCTGATGGCTTCATCATCCTAGCCGCTTCGCTATACGGATCTTTTTTGTAGGTGCAATAGGAACATGTATCTCTGCAGAGATTGGTTATATCAACAAAGATCTTCCTAGAATAGGTAACAATCTTCAAATTGTGGTTGTTAGTATCACGAATCTTTCTGGCACAGGAAAGGATGAGATCATCATCAGTTGATTGAATCAATTCATATGCTTCTCTTCTTGAAATAGACTTTCCTTCTGTAACCCTAGTCAGAGTTTCTTGAGCAGAACTAGTAGAAACCAGGCCATTGGATAGCATTTTATCGTTCTTGGCATAATAACATTCATCCATTGTTAATAAACAATTTCGGCTTTCGGTTTCACCTCTCTGCATGTTGTAGCCTAATCGCGGGGGACATCAGCATATTCGGTTACATTATATTGTCTGCCCCTCCACTTTATTGACCCACTTTTTGTCGCGTCATACAAAGAGGACAAAAAGCAGGAGCATATGATAACAGTGGCAAGCGGGCAACATAGGGCATACAATGGGCTTTGGAACACGCCAAGCTTAGACTGAACGGCGGCACATAGAAATATGAGTGCCACGCCGAGAGCACCAGCTGAAGCTACAATTGCCGCCACTACATGAACATTGTCACGGTCGTCATTCTTTGATACAAACTCTGGCGATAGGGCATAGAACACTACTGAAAATGGCATTAATATGAAAGGCAAGAGGAGTAAGAAAATAACAGCCACTGTCATGAAAACTGTTGCATATCGGTTTCGGTTATAGATCGGAATTACTAGCCTGCGGATACCATGCCATAGCGTGGTGAGGTCTCTTGCCCATACTGCAGTAACATACTGTTCTCCCTTCACCATCTTAATTGCAAATTTCCTTCGTTTCAGTTCCGCGCCGAGAGCCCCATCCTCCACCAGTTCTTGTCTCACGAGTTTATGGGTTCCTACAGCTTCGTAAGCGGACCGGGTAATCAAATAGAAGCTGCCGAAAAAATATCCGATTTTTGTAGCTGGGTTGTTAACGCGCAAGGCAGAAAATCTGGTGTGAAGAAAGACTGTTAACAGAGGTAAGGTAATCCTTGTCCAGAATTCCCTGCACAGCAATCTCGGAACAAGCGTGATAGCATCAAAATTCTGGCTCCCCAAATACTGCACTGCTGATCCCATTGTAGACGCACTATGTTTGGTATCAGCATCTGTGAACAGTAATAGATCACCCCTACTTAGAATGTACCCTCTATAGCAGGCCCAATTCTTTCCCACCCAACCGTGAGGTCTTGGGCCTGCACGCAGAGATTTGATCAATCCATTATATTTGGCAGTATACTTCTGCATTATCTCCCAGGTCCGATCCTCAGAAGAATCGTCTATAAGGATTATCTCAAAGTTGGGATAATCTTGCTCGATTAAACTGTCCAAACATCCGCTGATATAATCTTCTTCGTTTCTAGCTGGTACTATTACGCTGACCCGCGGAAACACACCATTACAGGGTTGAGCATATTGCTGCAACTTCGGTGACTCTCTAAAAGATTTTACCATATAAAGGAGGAAATACGACCACGTTACGGAAATGGCTAATGCGATGACAAGTATCCCGAGAGCAGCCATGAGAGTAACAAATTCAGAGTTAAAATAGAGTGTACTCATACGTGCCAGCGTCTCAGAAGCAAGCCCGTTTCAGTATAAGCATACTTTGCATCACCTTCTTCCTTTACAGGCTGAGGAATTACGTGATCAATATTATTGCTGATAGGAAAAGAACCGTAGGTCCCAGGTACGTCTAAGGCAAGGCGGCTGATTTGCTGAACTTGCATATGCTGTAGTGATACGGTACGCCTGGGACCAAATTTAAATATTGCATGAGAGGACGAATTGGTCAAAAAACAGACGCTAGGGCACATCTTTCCTCAATAAGATGGCCCAGATTTCGTTAAGGTATCCGTGTACAGGATCCGGGATGATAAGGTACCCTTAGTTCTAGCTTTTTCCTTGAAACCTAACTCCGCAGAGGAATCTAAACAGAAATGTAAAGTTTCCTTCCGTCCAATTCAATGACCTTGTAGTCAACACCTTGGATACGCGATTTCGACGTAATTATTTTGTTGACTCTTACAAGATACTTTAATTCTTCAGCCAAAGGCAAAAGATCAGAGATTTCTTGTTCACTCAGATCAGCGATATGCGCTATGGGGATAATGTCAGTAGTATTATAACCTCTCTCCTTGCGAAGTTGTTGTAAATTTCTAGCAATATCCCTCATAACCCCTAGTGCAATCAGCTCCTTGTCCCTCTTTCCATCTATGATTACGGCTATCCCATCCTTTTCAGCAAGGGCGAAACCCGGTTTGGGGTCATATGATAGCTCTAGATCCTCCAATGTTAGCTTTACACTTCGCCCATTTTCGTATGCAAGCATAAACTCTCCAGAGGAATCTATCATTCTTAGTAGTTGATACGGGTTTACATTCTCAAATGACATCAATACCTTTTCAAAATTGCCCCTTGCTTTTTGGCCTATGTTTTTCTTTGATAATCTGACTTTTGGTGTTATTGGGACTCCTGTATCTAAGAGGCTAAGAAGCTTGTGTAAATAAGTGTCATTTTGGTATTGAATAAAGATACAATTTTGGACATTTATCTGTGTCTTTAACATTTCGGGCATTGATTCGAGATCAAAATGATCTTGCGCTGGATAGCAAATCCATACATTTCTTATCGGCCACCTTCGCCTTAGCTTTGCCTTCATTCTAGCTGAGTTCGAGAGTGAAACGACTTCCATCAACTTGTCAAATACTGTTTCGATTTGTATGTCAATAAGCGCTTTGTTACGCGCTGGCCAAGCTTCAAGCAATACGCTTTTCCTGTCAGAAAAGCAAGACAGATAAAGATAATCCGAAGTGTAGGGGGAAAAAGGATGAATCATTATATCGATTTGCCTAAGTACATGGCCAAGCACAGCGTAAATAGCTAACCTACGATTCAGGGTTTCTAGGCTATCATCCCAGATTTCGTTCCTTGTCATGGGAATATATGTCTGGCTCAGAGTGTTTATTACAAATTCCTCAACTGACTTAGCCCCCTCGTGAAATCGGCATTTTTGGAATGAGGCAGTAACTTCATTAATTACATACTCTAGTTTTGACAACACCCATTTGTCTGCTATACGAAGCAGATCGGTTTTGAGTGCCCATCCTAGGTCATTTGCCTTCCGATCGAAATTGTCGAACTGACTATTTTGGCTAAAATAAACATGCAAATAAAAAAGAGTACTCATAATCTGGTATGTCCGCGTCGTCATTTCCGTGAGGCTAAAGTTAAGCGACTCTATAGGGGATGACTTCCACATAAAATAGAACCTCACCAGGTCAACAGCATTCTCTTTCAGTAGATGATACGCATCTATGACATTACCCAAGCTCTTACTCATTTTGTTGCCTTTTTCATCCAACACATGACCCTGGAAGAGAAATGATTTGAAAGGAGCCAGCGATCCACCGGTTAGGATTACATTTTGCATTAGCAATGTATACGCCCAACCCCTTGTCTGATCGACGCCTTCAGTCATAAAAGCCGCAGGAATAATGCTAGAAAACTCGTCGTCCCTGAGAGACGCATAAGGAGCCGCGCCGCTGTTGTGCCAGGTATCCAGGACAAAGGGTTCGCGTTGCATTTTACTACCGCATCTCCCACACTTTATCTCGACCCTATCAATTTGAGGACGATGTAGTTCGAAGGCCGGCCCATCAGGAAGGTGATCTGCATACTTTATTATCTCGTTTCTGGAAAATAATCCAAGTTTATGGCTGCACCTACGACAAGTCCAGATTGGAAGAGGAGTGCCCCATATTCTTTCTCGGGAAATGCACCATGGTACTTTCTCCTTTATTATCTCCAAGTACCTGTTCCTGGGAGCATCGAAAAAATATTCAACATTGCTAGCAGCTAAAATTGGCCGGTCCTCGAGTTGTTCAATCATGTAGAAGTATTCTCTTCTAGCTAGCCAAACGATCTTATGGTGTGACCGCCAGCAAGTTGGATACTGATGCTCCACTCTTCCGAGCAGTAAATACGCATTCACCGCCTTCATTGCTTCTATAACCTTAGCATCAGCATCTCTTACGAACAATCCCTGGAAAAGGCCTGCCTCCTGAGTAAAAGCAGCCCTGTCGTCTATAGGGACGAAGATGGGAATTTTTCTTCGTTCCGCAACCTGAAAGTCCTCCTGACCATTTGCTGGTGCAAGATGCACTATGCCGCTGCCAGTAGTTATATCGACGAACTCCTCAGCGACAACTGAATGGACTTTTGGATCTTTTGCTAACTCAGCCAATCCGGGTATCATATTCAAGAGTGGGTGTATGTAATTTAGTCCTTCAAGTTCTCTACCTTTTACGACTTGAACCACTGAGTACTTATCAATACCAAGGTCATTCAACAAGTCATGCGCGCGATGCTGACCAACTATCCATTCCTCTGAGCCGACTTTAACTCGCGCGTAGTCTTGCTCCGGGTTCACTGCGACCATTTCATCTGTCACCATAGTAAAGGGCATAGTGGTCCAGATTATCAAATAGACGTCATCGAGAGATAACTTTACCTTATAATAGAAGGAGGGATC
>JAREAJ010000045.1 GCA_029240395.1 Nitrososphaeraceae archaeon | reverse complement strand
GCAGAATTGTCGCGTACTGGAAGATAATAGCAGCGCTTTCCATCTCGTCTTTGTGTTTTTCTATGTCCCTGCCAAAGGCCATGACCAATTCCTTAGGAATTCTCAGTTCCTCATTCATGAAAATCAAAAGTGAGTGATACATTAGAGTTGTAATTGCATCTGGCTGAGCATTGGAAGCTTTGCTCCCTTCTGTCAGAGTGGTTACGATTGATGAGAACTTTACGGAGAAGACCGCCATTTCAGTGGCTTGTATATTTACGAGTTTCAGAATCCCCATATTGACCATATCTTCTATTGCTGATGCAATCCTCTCTATATGTTCCTGTTCCGTCCTGTCTGATGTTGACACCAGCCGATATATATCATAAGGGACATATCTTAATTTGTATTTTCTAAATGGTTAACATATGATGTCACCAATTCTGGGTCGACTACTCCCTGAACAACTATTTCCTGTCCGCCAGTCAACTTGATATCCATTGCCACAGCACTATATGGAAGATCAAGTGCCTGGATAATTTCTGGGTTGTCGGTCGCAAACGAATTGACACACTTACCATTGGCACATGAAAATCTAGTTATCCTGCTAATCCTTCTCGAGCCAGAGCCAGCTGCTCTTCCACCAGCAGCTCCTCTAGACTCTTCCACGAGTAGAACAAAAATCTCATTCGTGTTGTGAATTGTGAGATCGATCTCTTGCATAGCAACCACAATCTTTCTTCCTTGATGAAGCAAAACCTCGTCAATCGTTTCCAACAGAGAAAACCCTTTCCCTTAATTGCCAAATTTATTCCACATATAGTTCTTCCCGTTAGTGAATTGAGAATTCTACTAAAATGGCCATAGTCATTAAGGCTGAAAGCCGGGTATAGGTTGATAGGGATACAATTTTTTATAGGAGAGACCAAACTATACTGCTGTGGTTAAGACTGAATCAACTCAGGCGCTGCGTAAAAACCAAGTTGCTCCCAACTTTACCTTGTTGGGAACGGACGACCAAGATTACAGTCTCGAGAATTTTTCTTCAAGTAAGTTAGTCCTTATTGTCTTTATTTGTAATCATTGTCCGTACGTCAAGGCAAGGATTCATGATTTGGTAGCACTGCAATCTAAATTTGATAGGTCTGATTTCCAAGTGATCGCAATAAACAGCAATGATCCAAATTATCAGGACGAAGGCTTTGTAAACATGAAAAAGTTTAGTCTAGAGTATGGCTTGAACTTTCCGTATCTTTTCGACGAGAGCCAGATCGTTGCACGGTCGTACGGGGCCGTCTGCACCCCCGATCCGTTCCTATTTGATTCGGAACGGAAATTGATATACCATGGAAAAATAAATGATGCGATAGAACCGGGTATGGTTCCTAAAGTTCAAACTATGGAATTAAATGTTAGGAAGGTTTTAGCCGGTCAACCTCTAGACAAGGATTTTGACCCATCAATAGGATGCTCAATTAAATGGAAGAACTAAAGGACTGCCGGTCGCTATCCGTAACGGTAAGCGATGCCTTTCTCGCCTCTCGGATGTTTCCATTGTGTTTCTCTTGCGCATGTACCGCACTCAATACATCCTTCGTGTTGAAGGGTAACCTCGTCATTCTCTGAGCTGTAGCACTTGGTGGGACACAATACAACCATCTTTTTCATAAAATCCGACTTAGAATCAATTATCCTGATATGAGAAACACTATCATCGTCATATTGCAAGTTGGCAATGCGCTGTGAGATGCTCATTATCTTCGGTGTATACGTCGCTGAAACTAACCTCCCTAAACGTTCGGCAAGTTCTGTTGGAACTTGAACATAAGTTTCCTCTGATTCGACGAGGGGCAAGAGACGATCATACCCAAGCATATTTGCGAAGCCGACCGCAAGACCCCGAAGCGTTCCACTTGACATTAGCCTAATTATTGTCCCATACCTAGACCCTATGATATCCTTTGGCACGCCCTTGGCGGCGTCAAGGAATATTTTAAGATAGTCTTTATCGATCTCCCTCATATCTCTCGTATAGGGACTTTCTTCTACCGACTTTGTATAAAATTCACCCATGTAATCAGAGGAAAAATTGTTTCGCTCAATTGAGCGAGAAACCGCATTTGCGGCCCTGACTGCATCGTCAATTCCGACATTCAGTCCTTCTATCCTCGGTCCAATGAATATACCCCTTCCTGCAGCATCCCCGATGAACAAAATGTTTTTCAAAAAAGGCCTTTTCATTCGGCAGCGTTTCCCGTCTGGAACAAGTTTTGCGCTGTACTCTAGTTCTACGTAGTCAGTCGAGAACTTAATTCCGTATTTAGTATTTAAGTCATGATAAATTGTATCAAGCCTGGCCTTTATCTCCTGTTCACTTTTGTACTTTCCAGTTTCTATGAGATTTCTGCGACCTCGAACCGAGTAGAATTCTGTCCGAAGGTCATCCCATGTTTTGAGCAGTTTACTTGCCCCGAACCTTATTTTCAGCTGTTCCTCCTTCGATAGGCCATGGCCTAGTTCTTCTTTTATAGGGACCTCATCTTTGATGAATTCCCTAACTAGGTGATTGTCCAATAAAGCATCGACTAGCTCGTGTGGTTCTGTAGGATGTGACATTAGTGAGTCATAGTGGTATACTGCTCCGACAGAAACAGTTCCCCTATTTGTGTAGACAAACCCACCGCCAATATGGCCAAGGGTTACGTCTCCAGCAAAAAGATGGGCGGCACCTTCTTCAGAGGAGATTTCAAATCTCTCATTGATTATATCCTCGGGAAGTTTTACTACCACTTTGACTCCCTGGTACAACTCCTCGGGCGAAAACTTTTGTCGTGCACCCGTCAAATCGGCAACTTCCGAATTGACTCCATCTGCAGCAATGATTGCCTTAACCCCAAACTCCTTTAATTCGTCAGTTTCAATTACGGTTTTTCCCTCGTCAAATAGGATATTGCTAACATGGACACCGGGTACTATTCCGCCACCTTGCTTCTCTGCAGACTCATTGGCGATCTGAGCGAACCAAGAGTTTAATGAATTCAATAGAACAGAATATCCAAAATTCGCCTGGTATTTGTGGGCGGAAGTAAGATCTATTGAATATAACTTATCCCTTGACGTAGTGTGAAGTATATACTTCGTAATCAGTCTTTCAACTGGTGCATCGTGAAAGAATTGCTCACCATATACGTCTTCGACATTGAATACCTTACCATTCTTGGGTTTCTTCGAATAGAGTATCCCCCCTGAGATATTTTTGCTTCCAACAGTCTTGGCTGCCTCGATCAGAACTGCCTGCTTCCCGAGACTTGACAGATGTTGTAAAGCTGCAAGACCAGCAGAGCCTCCCCCTATAATTGCTACATCATAATTCTCCAAAATCTTTACTCCTTGACCCTCATTATCATTTTGGCTCTTTGTTCCCTTATTTCTTCTATCAGAACTGGAAGAATTTCCTCTAGACTACCTTTGACAAAAATATCAGATTCGTCTCTAATTTGTGAATATTCATCGGTATTTATGGAAATAACAAACTCTGATTCTTTCATCCCCGCTAGATGTTGGACCGCTCCACTGATCCCAATTGCTATATAAAGCAACGGGTTCACCTTTCTGCCGCTAGTTCCGATGACTCGATCAGGAACAAAATATTTCGAGCCGATACTTTCGCCAACGTTAAATGGCCTCTTTGAGATCGGTAGGGTAACGCCCACTTCAGCATCTAATACCTCCGCTAGTTTCAAAACCAACCTAGTATTATCCTCTGGCGAGTCTTTGATGCCACGACCAAAACTAACTACGCACTTGTGCTTGTCGAAGTCAATAGAACTCGTAATCGCCGTTCGGTCCAAAACCTTCACCTTTGCTACATCTTCTTCTGAAATTTTAGGCACATAATTGATGATGATTCCCTTTCTGCTCGTATCCCTGCTCAGCGGGCTGAACACGCCAGGTATAATACTGCAGGCCTGGGGATGATAATCCCTCTGTATTGCTGGATTCTTATTATCCAAGCACAGGATTGTAGTCCAGAGAAATCCTGAAAAGTCTGGTCTATACATTTCCAGGGTTTTTTCGTAGACAATTGGTTTTCCTTTGGTCTTGTGTTCGTGTTTGATTTCGAGATCCTCTATGATCAGCTTGTTTATGTCAGAGGCCAACCCAGATTCCAGTTCAGCCATAACGGTAGAAGAAAGTTGCCTGCCGATATTATCTGCAGCAAAAAACATATATCTCGGCCGTATAAAATCGTTGGAGTCATCTGGACTTATTTCTCTTATCGGACCTTTATCCTTGGCAATGTCAGCTATCACCTTTGTATCAATGAGGTTTATTGAATTTTTAAGCTCTTGGCTTTCCGCGTAAATCACGGCATCTGCGCCATAAAAAGGTAGTTCCTCGCATAGGTTCCGGACTCCGCTTCCCAAAACTAACGCGACCACTTTTTCTTTCGACGAGTATTTGTCATTGAAATTGTCAACTAATCTTCTGGCTTCTCCTAGCATTTCAAGACTCACTGGCAGCGGTTTTCCATCCTCATGCTCGACTATTACGTAGGTGTGTAGATATTTGTCCCTGCTGACGTCGCCAGAGTTTATCTCAGCCTTTATTGTTTGTGGAGAATTTCCTTTATCTGTGAATGCATTGGCCATCGCTATTCAACCACTGCTCCACTTAAAACCTGGTTTATCTTCGTTGCCAGCTCAACAATTTGCCCACGATCGGAGCCGTCAACCATTGTTGCTCTCCTCGTTGGCTTAGCTTTTGGAATCTTTTCCACCTTGTACACAATTGTAGGAGATCCTGGCAGCCCCACCAATTTGGGATCAACACCCAGTTGCTGCGCGTTTAAGACATTCAAATATTGCTTGTAATCTTGAGCCTTCTTGGAAGCCTCTTTCCTGTGTTTCATAAATGCCAACCTCTGGGTAATTGTATCGTAATTAGCCTTATACAAAGGATCCACTGTAATGAAAACAGGAAGTAAAGCCTCTACCTCTTCAATAATGTCATAGAATCCCTGCAAGGAGATCAGCCTTTTCGCTCTAATTTTGCGATTCTCAATGTCAACATAATACGATATAACATTTCCCAAAAATGTATAACCTAGCTTCCAAGCCGTCTGAGGACCGGTCTGGCCAGTTTCGCCATCAGAGGCTCGATGCCCAGAAAAGACTATATCGACTTTCTTTCCTTGCTCTTGGATCATATTTATTCCGGTTTTCAATACCTCTGCTGTAGCCAGTGTATCGGCACCTGCAAAAATCCTATCACTAAAAAGGTAAAGATTATCAGCATTTGAAATCAACTGCGCCTGCTGCAGGGCAGAGTCGGCGATGGGAGGCCCCATAGTAGCCACGTAAATCTCTGCTCCATAAATGACCTTCGTGTAAAACGCCGCCCTGCATGCAATAGCGCTATGTGGCCCCAAAATATTCTTGGTTTCAGCCCTGTTAAGTGTACCATCGGAATTATAGCTAACATTACCTTCCGAAAAGTCAGGTTCCATTTTTACTATAACCGCAACTCGTAGAGAAGCCAAATTCAGCTTCTAACTCTCGGAGCTTTAGACTTAAATGATTTGCGCATAATTCTTATCTTTCCTTGTACAAAGATCGAAAATTATATTCTGGCTGATACATAACAATCGAGGAAGACTAGGAGAATTGTCTGGATAGAAGTGGGTATCCGTAAGTATTATCAATGTATAGCCGGTGGGTGTTATTAGGATCGTAAGAAAAATGATTATCCAGCGACATCAGCCAAAGTTGGTGGCCTCGGCGGCAGCATTGGACTGTGACTCGGGCATGGTCAATGTTTGTTCAAAGTACACCGAACGCATTTGCTCATAAGCTGAGCGTGTCTGCTGATAGAAATCAGGCATCGACGGTTCAAGAACGGTGTAGAAGAGATAAAAGTCTTCTGCCTCCCTGAGATATCTCTTTATCTTGTCATAGATATTGGTCCTGTTGAGTCTTGCTCTGTCCTTAATGAAGGCCATGTTGTTGATCCTGTCTGCAAGCTTTATTGTCTTTATATCGTACTCCGAGGCAACCAACATGTTGCAATATTGCCTAAACCTAGCTAACTGCTTTTCGTCATTAGTGTCTCCAGGATAATTCTCGAGAGGGGGAACTTTGAGTTCAGTTGCTATGGTGTATATTCTATTCCCGAACCTGTAATTTAAGTACGCCTCAAAACCATAAGACTTGGTTTTATTCAGATCGAGAATTCTTTCATTGTCTTCCAAAATA